>CAYRJP010000183.1:1659-5123 GCA_964424425.1 uncultured Bacteroidales bacterium
TCTATATCCACGGTTCTGGCTGATTTTCCCTGCAAAAGGGCTTCTTTATATTTTAATAACAATTCAAGAATTTTTGCAGCTTTTTTATCTCCGCCTGTTTTTGCAATTTTTTCAACCTTTACAATTCGCGACTCAATTGTCTCTAAATCTTTAAGTTGCAACTCTATATCAATAATTTCTTTATCACGCACCGGGTCAATAGTTCCGTCAACGTGGGTGATGTTATCGTCATCGAAACAACGTAATACGTGAATAACTGCATTAGTTTCGCGTATATTACCCAAAAATTTATTACCTAACCCCTCTCCTTTGCTGGCTCCTTTTACCAATCCGGCTATATCAACAATTTCTATTGTAGTAGGAATAACTTTGGCAGGATTGTCTATTTCCGCAAGTTTATTTAATCGTTCATCGGGAACGGTTATAACGCCCACATTCGGTTCGATGGTGCAAAACGGAAAATTTGCCGATTGTGCTTTTGCATTCGACAAGCAATTAAACAAAGTTGATTTTCCCACATTGGGCAGTCCCACTATTCCACACTGTAACGCCATAGTATATAAATATTTTTAAATTAAAATAATCTTTATTTTATAAAGTTGCAAAATTAATTAATTTATTGATTTTTTTAGTTATATGTTATAACATAAAAAAAGCAATGCCGGTGCATTGCTTTTTTATTAATATTTTAATCAATTTATCTGTTTAACAAATGTTTAAAATTTCTCATATTGCTGGCAAACACTCTGCGAACAACAGGGTCTTGTGCCCAAGCGGGATATTTTGGCGGCTTGGTTGACAATGTTGTAAACGAAACTTTTACTGTATTTTTATCTGTCGGTATAATAACCCATTCGGCTGTAAAAGTATCAAGTCTGTCCATATCTTTTTGTGGCGGCAACAGTGAACTTGCTTGTTCTATTTTTACTTTTATTACATTATCATTTAATCTGATTACTTTATATTTAGTTACCATATCTTGCTTTGAAAACGGCCATGGTGTATCAATAATTGTATAAACAACCCATTCGTTTGAATTTATTGTTTTTAACCTTTTAACACTTTCAGCATTTTTCATCCACAAAGGTGTCTTTTCAGCACTTGATATAAGATTTAAAACATCATTTGCAGAACAGCGTAAGGTCATTCTGCCTGTTCGTTGTTTAACTTTAAGATTCTTTTCGTTTATTATCCAACGTTCTAAAACATTAACACCGTCTTCTTGACTAACCACCTGCCATTTAGTTGCAGTTTCTTTTTCTGTTGCTTCTGTATTTTCTAATAAAATACTGTTAATAAAAAAAGAAATAAAAAGAAATAAGAAAAAATTTTTACCCATTAAATCTATTTTTTGAAAAAACAAAAATATATTTTATTCTTATTTTACCAAAATATTATATTGCTTTTAATAAAATTGCACTATTAAAGTTTTGCTAAAAGAGTTACATAACTTGTTAAATATCAAACAAAAAAACTTTCAGCAAAACCTATTTAAATAAAATAACAAAAATCAATTAGTTTCAGCTTCTTCAAATATTGATTGAGATGCTGTTCCTTCTTCTAACTCTTTTTTGTTAAATACCGCTGTTTTTGCAATCATATCATGCAAAGCAAGTTTTTTCTCACCCAAAACTAAAAAACATCCTATAAAAACTACAAAACCTACAACAGACCCTAATGTATCAAACAAATGAATTGATAAAATCAATGCTATAATACTTAAAATACTACTACTGTTTTTTAAAGCAAATCGAGTCATTAATTTTGCTGTTTCGGCAGGTGTTCCGTCTTGATTGCCTACTTTTAATCCTACTATTAATTTACCTAAAGTATAACCTGTAAATCCTTCAAGCAGATTATAGAAAAAACTTGTAAAAATAATTGCTGCTCCAAAAACAAAAAAAACATCGGCAAAATCACCGTAAATATTTTGAAGTTGTTCAAATTGTTCATCAGAAATTGCCGAATAATCAACAAAGTTTTCAAATAAACCTCCGGCAAAAATAGCCAATACAAAGCCCGCCCCTATAATAATGAGAAAATCAAGCAGGTATGCTCCAAATCGTGGTCCAAATCCAATTCTGTGTTCCATTTTTTTTTAATTTTAATTGGTTAATGATTTATTTTAAATTTAAAAGTTTTTCAAATATTTTAGGAATTTCAGTATTATCAACACCGCCTTTAAATAAATCTTGCCCTTGTCCTATTGCATATACAGGCACCGGCATTCCCGAATGGTCATGACTTGTCCAAGATATTCCGGCTTTTGCGTTAAGCAAATAAATCGCTCTGTCAACTATTGTTGTTTCTTTTGATGCTTGTAAATAATCCTTATCGGGATTTTCTTCTTCGTGTTTTTTAAATTCATTAATATAAGCCTCATTCATATATTGCAATTCATCCTCATCAAGAGCCAATCCTTTTTCGGCATCTCCAAGACCAAAATATTTTTGCACAAGTTGCATTACTTGTTCAAATGTTGCATTCGGGTTATCCTGTTTATAATTAACCATCAGTCGCCCGAATTCTTGCGATGATATATTTTGATATTGTAATAATCCTAATTGTAAATTATACCTGTATTTTTTATTACTCATGGTAAGTCCGCCTGTTTCATGGTCGGCAGTAACTACAATTAGTGTTTCATCAGGATGTTGTTTGTAAAACTTTATAACTTCAGTCACTGCATCATCAAAAGCCAATACTTCGTGAATAGTTGTTGCTGCATCATTTCCATGACATGACCAATCAATCTTTCCACCCTCAACCATCATAAAAAAACCTTTTGGATTATCCAAAATTTCAATTCCTTTTTTAGTTATTTCTGCCAATGACAGAGCACTGTCTTTTTTATCAATATCCCAATAAAACTCTCCTGTGGGATAAGTTTGCGGGTTTTCAATAAATATTTTAGTATCTCCGTTTTTAACAGCTTCAAATTCCTCATTGCTTTTTATAAATTTATATCCTTTTGTTTTAAGATTTTCATAAGCATCAGGTTTATCTCCACTTCTTCCTTTGGGAAGATGAAAACCGCCACCCGCAAAATACTCAAAACCCGATTCAGGCATCTCCAAACTTATTTCATAATACATATTTCGCTTATCTTGATGTGTATAAAATGCCGCAGGTGTTGCATGGTCAATTCCTACACTGGTAAGTATTCCCACTTTATAGCCTGCTGCATGAGCCTTTTCGGCTATGGTTGTAAATTTCTCTGTTAAAGTAGTATCTTTATTTAAAACACCGTTTTTTGTTTTATTACCTGAAGCTAAGGCTGTTCCGGCAGCAGCCGAATCTGTTGTGAGATTATCAGCTGAATATGTGGTTGACCATGACTGAACAGGAAAATCTGTAAAACTTAAATTATCGGGACCATATTGCATCTTCAATGCCGCTTGATAAAGTTGTGTTGCATAAACTTGATTTTTTCCCATTCCGTCACCTATAAGCAAAAATACATA
>CAYRJP010000184.1:0-3150 GCA_964424425.1 uncultured Bacteroidales bacterium
ACAATTTTGAGCAAAAGAGAAACCCACAAATGCCATTAAAGCAAGTAATAAAGTAATCTTTCTCATAATTTTCTATTTTTTAAGTTAGTATTAAACAAATTTAATTATTAATTATTTTTAATTATCCCCTATTTTAAATCTTTTAATCAAAAAATTGATTAAAAGATATATTTTTTTGATTAAATAATTTTACAACAATATATATTTATTACATATTATTGCAGAACCACAAATTTAATACTTTTTTAATAAAAGAAAAAAGTTATTATTAATAATTGTTATATATTTTAAAAAGAAATGTAAAATGTTTTTTAATATTGATATGATTTTGTGTATTAAAACCCCAGTAAAAAAGTTTCGAAATTTTGCGATTGCTTAAGTTTTAATTTTTTTCTGAGTCGTGAGCGAGATACCTTAACGCTATCAGGGCTTAGGTTTAATACCGATGCAATATCTTTAATATTCATACCTAACCTGATAAAAGTGCATATATTTATATCGGTAGATGTAAGTTCGGGGTATTCTTTGGTAAGGTTACGCTTAAAATCTTTATGAATATTATCAAAAGACAAATGAAATCTAAACCAACTGTCTTCTTTTATTCTGTTGTTAAGGTCGGTTACAATAGAATTCATCAGCTGTTGGGCATCGTTATTTTTACTGCTTAAATATGTATTTAATTTGTTTAATTTTTTTATTATTCCTTCATTAAATTCATTACTTTTAATAAGATGCAGAGCACTTTCGGTAAGTTCTTTGTCTTTTATCTGAATTATTTGTTTTTGATATTCGGATATTAACAATGCTGAATGAGTTCGGGCTATAAGTTCAATTTGGTCAATTGGTTTTCGTATAAAATCAACAGCTCCGGTTTCAAGAGCACTTTGTAAATCAACTGATGTAATGTGTACTCCGGTAGCCATAATTACAGGAATATCTTTTGTCTCTTTTTTTTCTTTTAGCTGTTTTATAATATCAATACCCGACAACTTAGGCATATCCCAATCTGTAATAATAAGATTAGGATTTATTTTTAATGCTATATCAATAGCATTAAGCGGATTGTTGGTTTGAAAAATATCATAAAACGGACAACACTGCTCAAAAATTGAGATAAATGTTTTTAAATTATCAATATTATCATCTACAATAAATATTTTATATCTGTTCATTTGTGTGATTATTGTAAAATTATCAACAGTATTTAATGGTAATTATTTTTAATATATTATGCTTGTAAACATTATTTACTTTGAGCAAAATACAAAAATTGTTAATATAATAATCTTTTATAATCAATCTTTTCCTTTACGAATAGAAAGATTGTATAAATATTTTACATTTTTAAAACTGTATCTATCAATTTATTAAACATTTTTTGATTACAATTCAATACACTTGCTTCTATTAAATTGCAATATTCAACTATTTCACTGTCTTTTTTTTCAATATTTTTTAATATTTTTCTAATATCACTCACTTCAAAAATATCTTTTTTTTGTAAAAGCAGTATATGCTCAAACAGATATTTTTTATTCTCATATGATATGGATATATATTTTTCGTTATCGGAATTTTTAGCAATATCTGATATTTTAGTTTTAAAATAATCAATATTAATAAAAAAATCGGAACCTTTACCCTGTTCTGATGTAACTCCAATACTAAAACCGTGTGATTCGGTTGCTATTTTGCAAAATGTAAGCCCTAGTCCGGTAGAACCCGAATAACCAAATTTTTTATTTTTCTGTTGCTCAAACTTATTAAATATATTATTGAGATGCTCCGGCGGAATACCTTCTCCTTTATCTATTATGTGTAAAATAAATTTACTGTTTGTTGCGGGTTCTGTTTTAATAATTATAACACTTCCCATATGACTAAATTTGATAGCATTGGTTAACAAATTGATTAAAATACGTTCAAAAACAGACTCATCAATATCGACTTCAAAATCATAATCGGCAACAATTTGTATTTTTATATTTTTTTCGGATGCAATATAACTTATATCTTCTTTAGCTCTCAGTAATAACGAATTAATATATTGTCTACTGCGAGACAGCAACAGTGTTTTTTCTTCGTATTTATATACATCAAGAATATTCATTACCAGATTCAGAATTTTTTTACCCGAATTTAATATTATCAAATCTTTGTTAGGTATATTATTGGTAGTAGCTGTGTTTAATATTACATTGAGCGGATTTTTAATATCATGCACAATCATTCCCGTAAGTTCTTCTTTAAAATTATAAAACTCTTGAAGTTTTTTATATGCTTTTTTCAGCTCTTCGCTTTGCTGCTTAATACTGTCTCGTTGTTCTAATACAAGTTTATAAGTTTGCTCAAGTTTGATTTTGCTTTTAATATAAAATAAACCTATAATAATTATTGAAATTAAAACAACAAACAATATGGCGACAATAAGTAATGAGCGTTTTACTTTTTCTTCTTTTATTTGATTTTCACGTATAAGTTCTTGATTTTCTTTCTCTTTTTTTAGTGTTTGGTATTCTACCTCAAGTTTTTCAATGTTTCGTTTGCTGTAAGTGTTAAAAATACTATCGTTAAGCAAGGTATATTTTTTATAAAAATAGAGAGCACTATCGTAACGATGCAAGTTTTGATATGAGCGATAAAGTTTCTCGTAAACTTCTGATGTAAGAGCCATGTCATTAACATTATCGAGCAATGTTAAAGCCTTATTGCAATTTTTTATTACATTTTGATATATTTCAAGATTTTCAAAAAAATCGCCTAATTCCAAAAGAGAATATATCTGTCCGCGTATGCTATTTATTTGAATATTAATATTTAATGCTTTTTGTAGATGCTCGTGAGCTTTTTTAAATTCTTTCTTTTTTACATATACCGACCCCATATTATTATGCAATGTTGCCAATCGCGATAAATTGTGAAATTCGGATATTATTTCAAATGACTCTTGGTAATACTTTAATGCTTTATTAAATTCTCCTTTTGCTTCATATATAAACCCCAAATTATTTAATACTATTGCTTTACTGTAACTGTCTTTTTCTTCTTTACCTTTTTGTAATGCTCTGTGTAAATATTGCAAAGCCAAATCAAGTTCACTTATTTCTTTATAAATTAATCCTATATTGTTAAGAGTTACTACTGTTCCTT
>CAYRJP010000184.1:3250-5087 GCA_964424425.1 uncultured Bacteroidales bacterium
TATCAGGTTTAATGCAGTAACAATATTACTCGAATCGTTTATCTGCTTCGATAAGTTTAAACTTTTTTGATAGAATGCCAATGCACTGTCGGGATATGCATTTTTAATTTTATTTCCTGAAGCATTATATATTGC
The DNA here is from genome assembly GCA_964424425.1 of uncultured Bacteroidales bacterium. Lineage (GTDB taxonomy): Bacteria > Bacteroidota > Bacteroidia > Bacteroidales > SZUA-534 > GH45. The sequence continues at coordinate 3,386 of CAYRJP010000184.1, forward strand.
TATTAGTTCTTTTAATGAATTATTTTGCTGTGCAACAATAGTTTTTGAGAAGTATAAATAAATACCACCAAAAAAAATAAGTATTATTAATATAAATCTTTTTTTTATCATTGTATTAAAACAATCCTGTAATATTTCCGTCTTCGTCAATATCAATAAGCTCTGCCGATGGTTTCGACGGTAATCCGGGCATACGCATAATATCACCGGCTATGGGAATTAAAAATCCTGCTCCGGCTGAAATATCTATTTCTCTTATTTTTAAAATAAAATCTTTAGGTCGTCCTTTTAATTTTGGATCGTCCGACAACGATTTTTGTGTTTTGGCAATACATATGGCAAGTTTATCAAGTCCCAATGCCTCAATTTTCTTAATATCTTTTTTTGCTTTTACACCAAATTGAACAGACTTTGCACCATACATTTTTTTTGCTACGGTTTCTACTTTTTGCTCAATAGTCCAGTTGTAATCATAAAGGGGATTAAAGTTTTCCGACTCTTCGGCAATTGCTTCAAGAACCTTTTCAGCCAAATCAACAGCTCCTTCACCACCTTTTGCCCACGAATCTACCAATGAAACCTTAATACCCAATCTGGCACAATGATTAATAATTATCTCTATCTCCTCAGGAGAGTCGGTATCAAATTTATTTATTGCCACTATCGGATTATAACCAAAATATTGCATATTTTCAATATGCTTATCCAAATTGGGCAATCCTGCCATAAGCAGTTCGGGGTCGGGGTCGGTAAGCTCTTTCAATGGTTTACTTCCATGATATTTAAGAGCTCGTATTGTAGCCACAATAACCACTGCAGCAGGTTTAAAATTTGCTGTTTGACACTTTATATCAAAAAACTTTTCGGCACCCAGCTCCGATGCAAAACCTGCCTCGGTAACCACATAATCAGACAACGACATTCCTGTTTTTGTGGCAATAATAGAGTTTGTTCCTTGAGCTATATTTGCAAACGGACCTCCGTGAATAATTGCAGGGGTATTTTCCAATGTTTGCACAAGATTCGGCTTAATGGCATCTTTAAGCAATGCCGCCATTGCTCCTTGAGCATTCAAATCGCGAGCATATACGGGCTTATCGTCGTATGTCATACCTACAAAAATATTTCCCAGTCTCTCTTTCAGGTCTTTTAAATTTTTCGATAAACATAAAATTGCCATAACCTCTGATGCAGCAGTAATATTAAAACCTGTTTCGCGTGGCACACCTTCGGTAGTTCCTCCAAGTCCGATAACAATTTTACGCAAAGCTCTTTCGTTCATATCCATAACCCTTTTTAAAACAACTGTTCGCGGGTCTATTCCTATATTGTGCTTTTTACTGTGGATATTATTATCTATTAATGCTGCCAAAAGATTGTGAGCCTTTTCTACCGCCGACAAATCACCCGTAAAGTGCAAATTTATATCTTCCATGGGAATTACTTGCGAATAACCGCCTCCCGCAGCTCCTCCTTTTATACCAAAAACAGGTCCCAACGACGGCTCACGCAAAACCACAATTGTTTGCTTGCCTATTCGGTTCATTGCTTGTGCCAAACCTATTGATGTGGTAGTTTTTCCTTCACCGGCAGGTGTTGGCGTAACAGCCGTTACAAGAATAAGATTACTTTTTTTAACTTTTTCTTCATCAATTAATTTTAACGGAAGTTTTGCTTTGTAATGGCCGTAAAATTCCATCAT
>CAYRJP010000185.1:0-5054 GCA_964424425.1 uncultured Bacteroidales bacterium
TACTTTTTAAAACATTTAATAATAATTAAAGTGTTATTTTTAAATAAGACTCACGCCGTGACTATCTGTTATATTAAAAACAATTGCATTATTATTGTAAAATAAATTTCTTTTTATTAAATTTGATATTCTAACCGCAATTATTTACACCTATGGAAATTAAAATAAAAAGAATCACGGATTCCGAATTCAAAAAAATGGGCATAAACAATTGGCCTGTTTGGGAAAAAGAAGCATCAGTATTTGATTGGAAATACGATGACAGTGAGCAGTTCTATTTACTCGAAGGTAAAGTTAAGATAAAAACAAAAAATAAAGAATATGAAGTTTCTCCCGGTGACCTTGTAACCTGCCCGAAAGGATTAAGTTGCAATTGGGAAATTAAAGAGTATGTAAAGAAACATTACCATTTTAACGATGGTTAATAAAAAGAAAACAATAATATTTATTAAATCAATTTTTTAAAGTATATTGAAAACTTAAAAATATTTACTAATTAAAAATTTACTTATTATGGACGAAAATTTACTTAACGGCTTAGCATCATTAGGTTTAGGATTTACTGTTGTATCACTGCTTGTCGGAGTTTTTATGATTATTACAATGTGGAAACTTTTTGATAAAGCAGGACAACCCGGATGGGCTGTTTTAATTCCATTTTACAATCTTTATGTATTTATTAAAGTTGCCGGTAAACCCGGTTGGTGGTTTTTTGGAATATTTTTGGCATTAATACCTATTGTAGGGGTTATTTTAGTTATTATTTGGGAGATATTATTAGTTCACGGAATATCTAAAAACTTTGGTAAAGATGCAGGATTTACTGTTGGATTAATATTACTGGGTATTATATTTTATCCGATTTTAGCTTTTGGCGATGCCGAATATCAACCGGTAACAGCAGAAGAGTAAAAAAATAAATTTTAAAGTATTTATAAGGTTTGTCGTTTCTTCCGACAAACCTTTTTTTGTAATTTTTTAACAGGCTATTTAAGTTCTATTAATTTAAAATTACTATTAACCGATTTATTTTAATATGTTAAAAAACTTATTATTATAATATTTACAATAACATACTACAAACCAATTTATTATAGTAAAATCAAAAAAATTATAATTTATAACTTTTCTATTGAAAATATCGTAATGAATTCTTAATCTTGCAAAAGAAAAAAAAGAAGATTATTTAAACACTAAAAACTTAAAGTTATGGCAAAAATGACAGCACAAGATTATATGGACAGAGAATCCAAATACGGTGCACACAACTACCATCCGCTTCCTGTTGTTTTAGACAAGGGAGAAGGAGCTTTTGTATGGGATACCGACGGTAAAAGATATTTTGATTTTTTGTCGGCTTATTCAGCAGTAAATCAAGGACATTGTCATCCTAAAATTGTAAATGCAATGGTAGAGCAAGCAAAAAAACTTACTCTTACATCGCGTGCATTTTACAACAGTTCATTGGGTGAATTTGAAGAGTATGTAACCAAATATTTCGGATACGATAAAGTATTACCGATGAATACAGGAGCCGAAGCCGATGAAACAGCTCTTAAACTTTGTCGTAAGTGGGGATACGAGAAAAAAGGTATTCCTGAAAATAAAGCAAAAATTATTTGTTGTAACGAAAACTTTCACGGAAGAACTATTACCATTATATCAATGAGCACCGACCCTGATGCTTACAAAGGATTTGGTCCTTATACTCCGGGATTTGTAAAAGTTCCTTACAACGATTTGGATGCTCTTGAAAAAGAGTTACAAGACCCTAATGTTGCAGGTTTTATTGTTGAACCAATTCAAGGCGAAGCCGGTGTTTATGTTCCCGAAGACGGATATGTAAAAAAAGCATACGATTTATGTAAAAAATATAATGTTCTTTTTATTGCCGACGAAGTTCAAACAGGTATTGCCCGCACAGGTAAATTACTTGCTGTTGACCACGAAGGTGTTCGCCCTGATATTGTAATTTTGGGTAAAGCAATTTCAGGTGGTGTATTTCCCGTTTCTTGCGTATTGGCTGACGATGATATTATGCTTTGCATTAAACCCGGCGAACACGGTTCTACTTATGGTGGAAACCCAATTGCTGCAAAAGTTGCAATAGCAGCTCTTAATGTAGTAAAAGATGAAAAACTTGCCGAAAATGCCGAACGTCTTGGTGAAATTTTCCGCAAAGAATTTTCAAGCATTAAATCGGATATGATTGAGCTTGTTCGCGGTAAAGGTCTGTTAAATGCTGTTGTTATTAAGCCTAAAGGCGGTAAAACTGCTTGGGATGTTTGCGTAGCAATGAAAGAAAACGGACTATTGGCTAAACCTACTCACGGTCATATTATTCGTTTTGCTCCTCCGTTGACTATTACCGAAGAGCAATTACGCGAAGCTATGGAAATTATTAAAGAAACATTTAAACAATTTGAATAAGATTGTTTAAATTAAATATTATTAAACCTAACAGGTTTTAAAAACCTGTTAGGTTTTTTTATACTCTATTTTATCTTATCTCAGCTCCAAACTTCTGTTCAAAAGTTCTCATTATATTCTTCATTATCTTGTCTATCTGTTTATCGTTAAGTGTTTTTGCATCGTCACGCAAAATAAAACTTAAAGCATACGATTTTTTGCCTTCGACAATTTTATCTCCTTCGTAAACATCAAACAACAAAACCTTTCGAAGCAATTTTTTTTCAGTTTTTAATGCTTCCAATTTCAATTCATTAAATGTTATTTTTTCATCTAAAAGTAGCGATAAATCACGTCTTACCTCAGGATATTTAGACAACTCAACAAACTCCACTTTATGTTTTTTTACAGCTTTAAGAATCTTATCCCAATTAAATTCGGCAAAATATACTTCTTGCTTAATATCAAATTGTTTTAATAATTTTTTTGCCACAATTGCTGTTTTTCCTATCTCTACATTGTTGTATGTATAAACCAATCCATCTGAAAAATGCTCATTTGAAAAGCCTGAAATCACAACTTTATCGTTGTTAATTCCTATTCTTTCCAAAACATTGTCAACAACCGACTTGATAAAATAAAAACTCACTTTATCGTTACCGGCATTCCACAATTCAGGATTACGTTTACCTGATACAATTATAGAAAGTTTCTCTTGTTGTGAATATTTATCAAGCGGATTTTCGGTTTGTTTATCGTTTTTAAAATAACAATTGCCAAACTCATAAAGTTTTAAATCGGGATTTTGACGATTGCTGTTAAAGGCAACAGCTTCCAAAGCACCAAACAGTAATGTTTGACGCATCGCATTTAAATCCTGACTAAGCGGATTATAAATTTCTACGGTATTTTCTTTTTTTAACATCTCTGACTTTTCGTAATAATCAACTTTTGTCAGCGAGTTTGCCATCATCTCGTTAAATCCTGTACTGCTAAGATGATTCGAAATCATCTCTTTTAATACATTAGGGTCAGGTTTAGGAGCATAAGCCAACGTGCTGTGCACCTCATTATAAATAGGCACTGTGTTGTAACCGTATATTCTCAATATCTCTTCAATAACATCAGCTTCACGCTGAACATCAACACGATATGGCGGCACTAATAACTCAAGTTCATCGCCTTTATCTTCTTTTATTTTTATTTCGAGTCCGTTAAGGATTTTAATAACCGTCTCTTTTGACAACTCCTCTCCTATCAATCGTTTAACCTGCTTAAGTTGCAATCTTACATTGAAATCTTCAACAGGATTAGGGTAAACATCAACAATTTCAGAACTAATTTGTCCACCTGCAATTTCTTTCAGCAGTAAAGCAGCACGTTTTAATGCCCAAATGGTAATATTGGGGTCAACACCACGCTCAAAACGAAACGAAGCATCAGTATTTAATCCGTGACGGCGTGCTGTTTTTCGCACATATACAGGGTTAAAATATGCACTTTCAAGAAAAATCTCAGTAGTGCTGTCGGTAACTCCCGATTCGGCACCGCCAAATACTCCGGCAATACACATTCCGCCTTCGGTATCACAAATCATAAGGTCCTTTTCGTTGAGCTTACGTTCTTCTTCGTCAAGGGTAACAAAAGGCGTTCCCCCTTTTTCAGTTTTAACGATTACTTTTTTACCTCTGATTTTAGCGGCATCAAAAGCATGAAGCGGTTGACCTACTTCGTGTAAAACAAAATTTGTTATATCAACAATATTATTAATCGGATTTAATCCAATAGCTTTCAGTCGGTTTTGCAACCATTCGGGCGAAGCAGCAACTTTTAACCCTGATATAGTAACTCCCGCATAACGCAAACAAGCCTCAGTATTTTCAACTTCTACGGGAATTGTTAAATCGGTATTGTCAACTTTAAAATCGGCAACCGAAGGTTTATGATAATCAATGCTTTGAGTTTGCTTAAGATAAGCTGCAATATCGCGAGCAACACCTATATGCGATGCTCCATCAATACGATTAGGAGTTAAATCTATCTCTATTATTGTGTCTTTTTCTATTTTAAAATACTCTTTAGCAGGAGTTCCTGCAGCAACAGTATCGGGTAAAACCATAATACCTTCGTGGTCGGTTCCCACACCTATTTCATCTTCGGCACAAATCATTCCAAGCGATACTTCACCGCGAATTTTTGATTTTTTTATTACAAATTCTTCGTCGCCGTTATATAATTTTGTTCCTACCGTAGCTACCACTACTTTTTGTCCTGCAGCAACATTAGAAGCTCCGCAAACAATAGGATAAGGTTCATTTCCGTCACCCAAATCAACAGTGGTTAAACTTAAATGGTCGGAATTAGGATGCGGCACGCATGTTTTCACTTCACCAATTACCAATCCTTCGAGTCCGCCTTTTATTGACACATACTCTTCAATTCCTCCTACTTCAAGCCCTGTATCTGTTAATATCTCAGCCAATTTTTCAGGCTCAATATTTATGTTTATATACTCTTTCAGCCAATTATATGAAATCTTCATAAATCTGTTTATTTATAAATTTTTACGACCAACAAAAGTATAGTTTTTTTTTAAAAAGTTGAAGGTTGAAGGTTGAAAGTTTATAAAGGTTGGAAATAAGTAA
>CAYRJP010000186.1:0-5024 GCA_964424425.1 uncultured Bacteroidales bacterium
TATTGGCATTACAAATTGTCAGAAGCAAACCATTCGGCATACGATGTTGCCGTTTCGTAAAGACGCAAGCTGAACAGCTCAATATTTTCGGGTAGAACTTCTTTTATTCGTTTACTGAAATCAATAACCATATTTTCGCAGGTAGGCTGATAATTTACATAAATTGTATTACCAAACATTTCATGACTTGAACTGTCGGCATCAAATCCCGTCTCTTTGTTCAACACCAAAGCATGGTCGAACACATTTACAATAACTCTGTTTACCAAACACTTTAAATCACCAAAATCTATCAACATTCCGTATTTGGGATTATTCTTATCAGATATGGGTTGCCCCGATACAGTAACAAAAAATTTATATGAATGTCCGTGAATATTTTTACAAAGTCCGTCGTAATTTTTTAAGGCATGTGCCATCTCAAAATTAAACTCTTTGGTAACTCTTATCTTTGTCATAATTTAAGCAAGTTTTAAAATACAAAGGTAAGAATTTTTATCTGCAAGAACTCAAATAAACAATTCTTCCAAAGAATTTATTACCGTATTGCCATTTTGATTAAGCCTTTCGAAACTTTGATGTCCTTGTGCCACCAATATACAATCGACTCCCAACGCCGAAGCCACTTCTGCATCATGAAGAGTATCGCCTATCATAACTGTTTTTCTCTTGTCGAGATTTGAGCCGGCAATCAACTTTTTACCTTGTTCTATCTTACTTTGAGCATAATAATTATCTATTCCCTTAATTTTTTCAAAAAAATAGGTAATACCAAAATTATCAAGCATCTTTATTAATGAATTATGCTCCATTGCCGACAAAATATATTGACTGATTTTTAAATCATCTGCTTTTTTTAACAATTCGATAACCCCTTTGTGTAATTTTGCTTTGTAACCCAACTTATTATAGTTGTCTATAAATTCAACGGCAGGTTTTTCAAAATCTTCTTTATCAAAATTGAACCCTACTGCTTTATAATAATCCCTTACGGGGAAAGTAAATACATTTTTATACTTTTCATGGGAAAGCTGCTGCAAATTTCTATCTTTCAATAAAATATTCATTGCATCAATGCAAATATCAACATCGTTAAGCAAAGTGCCGTTCCAGTCCCAAATTATGTTTTTATATCTGAACATTTACTGAATCTTAAAAAATAACACCCCTAACTTAATAATTTTAAAAGAATATTTATTATTTTAAACTTGTTTTAATTAAGATTGTTATATCAATAGTTCGTTATATATTTGTGTAATTTATTTTGTTAAACAGATAATTGTGCAAATTTTATCGTCGGCTAACTATTTATAAATCAATAAATTCATGTATTTGCAGCTAAAAATTTAACAAAAAATAAATAATAAATCGGTTATTTATAAATAATACCGAAAAAATTTAAAAATATGAGAAAAGCATTTAAAATCTTTACAATTTTTATCATATCAATACTATTGTTAATAATCGTTTTGACAGTAGTTGCCAAACTTGCAGAAAATAAAATTACTGCCATAGCACTAAACAAAGCCGGCGAAATAATTGAAGCTCCGATGAAAATTGACGATGCTTCATTTACCCTTTTACGTAAGTTTCCATTGTCAACTATTGAATTTAAAGGTGTTTGGCTTGGTGCACATATTGACAGCACAAAAGAGCTGACCGAAAATCATGATACTCTTGTTTATATCGAAAAGTTGTATGTGTCGGTAAGATCAAAAGACTTGTTAAAAAATAAATTTACCGTAAAAAAAATAGAGATAAAAGGAGTGCATCTTAATTATTTGATTGATACTGCAGGAGTAAGCGATTTTGATTTTTTAATTGACACAACTGCAATTGAAGAACCGGTTGACACTACACCTTCGGGTCCGCTGTTTCTCGAACTTAAAGATTTTATTTTAGAAGACATAACTCTTAAATATGCCGATGAAACATCTGCCACAAAAGCAAAAATTCATATCCCTAAAATAAAAATTAAAGGAAAAATCAACGATGATATTTATTCAGGCTCAATAAAAGGCGGACTTGACATTTCAGATTGTAGTTTTGAGGATACAAAACTATATTTGATGAGCAAAACATCATTGGATTTTAACTTACGATATTCGGGCGATTCCGTTTACATAAAAAAAGCATCACTATTTACCGATGGTGCTGACTTTAACGTTACCGGATATGCCATTGTAAAAGATGATATTTTTACCGATGTAAAAGTTGTAAGCAATAAAATTGATTTAGGCGAATTACTTAAATATGCTCCCGTTGAAATGCTCAACGAATACGGACTCAAAAGCGGAAGCGGTATAATAAATTTCGATGTTGCCGTAAAAGGTTTTGTGTCGGATTCGGTTCAGCCCAATGTGGTGATGAATGTAGCCATGAAAGACGGTTCGCTTGTTACAAAAGATTATCCTGCAATAAAAAAACTTGCTTTTAATGGATATATTACCAACGGAAGTAAAAACAACAATCAAACAACGTATGTTAATTTTAACAATTTTACCGTAGCAACAGCAAAAAGTGTGGTGTCAGCTTCGTTTTCGGTAAAAAACATCGATCACCCCAAATACAAATTAAACACCGACTTAAAAGTTAACTTTGAAGAGTTTAAACAATTTATTCCCGATACTCTGCTAAAAGATTTAAGCGGAAAAATGACCGTATCGCTTAGCACTTCGGGGCAACTGCCCGACTCTATTGATGACAAATTCATTAACAAAGCCATTAACAGCACAAGAATTAATGTGCATATGTTCGACATAAACATAAAACCCGACGATGAATTGTCGGTAAATAACCTTTCGGGAAATATGGCTTTTTCGGCAGGAAAATTCAGACTTACAAACTTTAAAGTGTCGGTTCCCGCTTATCATGTAAATTTAAAAAACACACAATTTATAGTTAATTACACCGGACAACCCACAAACGTATCAAGTTTGGGTATAAATTTAAAAAATTATCATATTGAAACCGACAGCTGCATTTTCGACGGAGCGGCAACAGTTAAAAATATTGATTATCCCGAATTTACTTTTTCAAGTAATGTAAAATTAAATCTTGATGAAATTTACACAATGATGCCCGATTCAATAGCAGATGCCCTTTCGGGAAATATTACCGCAAATATTTCATCGTTCGGAAAGATAAATATCGACAGTATTCAAGAAGACGAGATTAATAAAATTGTATTTGAACAGAGTGCATTCGATTTTAATTTCGATAAAATGACATTTCATATGTTTAATGACGAAACGATTAAACTTGATGATTTCTCAGCAAAATTTTCGATGAAAGACGATACAATTTTAATAAATAAACTAAGCGGTAATTATTCGGGTATTGACTTTGCAATGGATTCAACAGAAATTTGGAATGTTTACAAAACCGTTATAAAAGAGCAACGAAACGAAAATCTCATTGTTCAAACAAATATTTCATTGGGGAAAATAGACTATGCAATGATTGAAGCAATGTCGGCAACGGATTCTACAACAGATTCTGTTGCTGAGATAACAGAAATAACCGAAGTAACAGCTGTTGAAGAACAAGATACTACTCCCGAATATACAGGTATCTTACCCGATTTTGAAGCTATGGGAGTGCCACATTTTATTATTCGCGGTAAAATGTCGGTAGAGCAAGTTATTTATGAGAAAAATATTATCGACGATATATCTTTACTATTCCGTTTTGCCGACAGTCTTTATGTTATCGACCAATTTAAATTAAAAATAGCAGATGGTGAAATAAATACCTCGTTGAAGTTTGATGCACGTAGAGTTAATAAGCCATTTGTTGATATTAAAAATTACATCTATCATCTTGACCTTAACCAACTTCTTGTTAATAATAATAACTTTGACCAAACCGATATGACAGCCGACAATTTAAGTGGAACACTTACAAGTGAACTACATGCTCGTGCTTTTATTATTGGTGATACCGTACCGCTAAATAAGATAAAAGCAAAAGGAGAGTTTACTCTTGAAAACGGTAAAATTTACAATTACAAGCCGCTTGTTGATGCATCGGTAGGTATTGGCGGACTTAAAGAACTTGACAGTCTTGAATTTAATACCTTAACCACAGGAATATTTGTATTTAAAGATAAAATATATATTCCGAAAACCGATGTTGTAAGTTCGGCTCTTGACCTTTCAGCTTTCGCCATGCAAAGTCTTACAGGCGACGATTACGAATATCATATTATTTTGCATTTAAAAGATGTTTTAGCGGGAAAATCGAAAAAACTTATGGAGCAACAAGCCAAACAAGCTAAAAAAGGTGATGGCATTAAAGACAGAAAAGGTATTAATCTTGTAGCTTTACATTTAGGCGATAAAACAAAGAATGGATTTGACAATGAAAAATTGAAAAAAAAGTTTAAAAACAAACTAAATATACAACAAGGTTCTTTAAATTTCGTATTTAATCCTATATTAGTTAATTTTAGCACTGATTTAGACAGATCAAAAAGAGACAAAGAAATGTTAAAAAAACATAAAAAATAATTAATCTTTTAAAATATAACAATCATGAAAACAACAAAATTTTTATTTTCAGTATTTACTGTTTTATTCGTTGTATTTTTTATTGCATCATGTGGTGAAGATGAAAATACAGAGTCTTGCGACAGTATTGATGTTGAAGGCGAACTTAATTGTCCTGCCGATATTTCAACAGTTGCAACTTTTTGCAGCGATGGAGTTAACAAATCGTATTACACTTACGGAGGAGAAAAATACTATTGTGAAGGTGTTGATGCATCTACATGTCAGGCAGCAAACGATACTATTGCATCAAAACTAATAGAAAACGGATGTAAAACATCAAAATCAGGTAGTTTAAAAAATGTTAAAATAAGATTAAATACATTAGCAGAAAAACTGCTTATTGAAGTTAGAGAAAATTCTCTTTGTCGAGAATAAGTTTTGTAAATTTTATAAAAAAGACTGCCTGAAAAAGTTTATTTATTTAAATATCTATCCTTTTTTTGACAGTCTTTTTTTTATTTATAAATTATA
>CAYRJP010000187.1:0-3600 GCA_964424425.1 uncultured Bacteroidales bacterium
TTTAATAATAAGTTCGTTAGATTTTTAACCGCTAATGCACAAATTTATTAATTTAAAACCGTTAAACAATAATAAAATTTATATAATTATCTATTTAATAATCAATATATTACACACGAAAAACATATAAATCTTTTTTTGATAAGGGCATAAAAAAAGGGTAAGCTACTTATATCGCACCGCTACAACCGCCTACCCTTGCTTCCTTCCGGACCTGGGGGATTTCAGCAGGAGCTGGTCGTATAAGACTTACCCGACCGCAAAAGTAGTAATATTTACTTTCCCTGCAAACAGAAAAACATTATTTTTTAAGAATAAATCGCCAAGGTCGGTTTTTCCAATATTCGCCGGCATAATCAATACCCACACGCACATCAGTTCGATATTTTAATTTTTCAATTTCTCCCTGCTCAATCCAAAAGTTATCCGAAGTTAAAATACTTTGTTTGTTAAACGATTTGTCTATTTGTAATATTTTACCTACTCTGCCGGGTCCTATAACATTGTCAACTCCGCGAATTAATACGGCTTGCGGATTATCTTTGTGTAAAGTAACAAAATTAAGCATATAATACATTCCGTAAATCAGGTAAATGTAAATATGCCCGCCTTCCATATACATTGTTTCGGTGCGTTTTGTTTTTCCTTTGCTTGCATGACAGGCTAAATCCTCTTCGCCGCAATATGCTTCCGTTTCGGTTATTACAAATTTTTTAATCTCTCCGTTATCGAATTTTCTTACAATAACTTTCCCGAGTAAATCGGGGGCTACATCAAGAACATCGCGAACAAAAAAATCTTTATTTAACCGTTGCATAATCTGTTATTAATATTCTGTTTTGTTATCGCTTTTGTGCCATTTAATAAAAGCCTTAAAAGCCTCATCATGAAGTAATTGCTCAAACTCTATTTTGCGTTTTTTCAACGGCAATTCCATTTCTTTATAAATAAAAGAGTCGTCGAAACCTATTTTGCGGGCATCATCTTTTGTGTTCCCGTAAAAAACTTTATCGATATGTGCCCAGTAAATAGCACCCAAACACATGGGACAAGGTTCACATGATGTATAAATTACGCATCCCGAAAGGTCAAAAGAATTTAATGCTTTACATGCCTTGCGAATAGCATTTACTTCGGCATGAGCCGTGGGGTCGTTGTCTGCGGTAACGCTATTTGTCGCGGCAGATATTATTTTACCGTCTTTTACAATTATTGCTGCAAACGGACCTCCGCCCGAATCAATATTTTCCGATGATAACCGAATGGCATCAAGCATGTATTTTTTATCTTTATTCTCCATAATTAAATTGTCTTTATTGCTTTTACAGGACAAACCGCAACAATTTCATTCATTATTTTAACTTCATCATCCCAAAGTATTCGTATATGAAAATTACCTTTTTCTTCAGCATCGAGTAAATCGGCTTTCCCGTCTGTCATGTTCATTTCCCAAATATGCGGTGCTTTTATTACACAAGCTCCGCAGCCGATACATTTATCTCTGAAATATTGTATTTGTTTCATAATTGCGATAATAATTATTGCATTAAATCGGGTGTTGCATCCACAAGTTTATAAACTTTATCGCCACGACGTATAAGCTCGTTTACGGGCATCGACATAACTTCACCTTTCACTGTTTTCTCAACAGGTTTAAGGTCAACACGAATTTCGCCTACACTCATCTCTACTACTCCGGTTGTTTCGCCAATTATAAGAATATCGTCGTTAACACTTAGTTCGCCCGCAGCCATAGTTATTTCGGCAACATTAAGTTTTTTAAAATAATTGGTGCATTTACCTATATACTGTTTTCGTTTAGTTGCACGCGAGCCGTAAACTTCGCTCCATTCACCAAGTTTTCGTCCAAGATAATATCCATCCCAAAATCCGCGATTAAATACGGTTTTCAATCTGTTTCCCCATTCATTGATTTTTTCTCGTGTAAATTCTCCGGCAAACACGGCATCAACGGCTTGATTGTAAGTAGAAATAACATTTTTCACATATTCGGGTCCTCGTGCTCTTCCCTCAATTTTCAACACTTTTATTCCCGCCAATATCACTCTGTCGAGAAAAGGCAAGGTAAATAAATCTTTTGGCGACATTATGTATTCGTTGTCAATTTCAAGTTTATAACCCGATTCTTTTTCGGTAACTTCGTAAGCCTTTCGGCATGTTTGCATACATGCACCGCGATTTGCCGATGAATTTTGTTCGTGTAAACTTAAATAACATTTTCCCGAAACAGCCATACATAAAGCCCCGTGAGCAAACGTTTCTATACGTAACAGTTCGCCTTTCGGTCCTTTAATATTGTTTTGCTCTATTTTTTGAGCAATGGCAGCAACCTGATTAAGATTAAGTTCGCGTGCGGTTACTATCACATCGCAAAAAGCAGAGTAAAATTTTACCGCTTCAATATTTGAAATATTCAGTTGAGTTGATGCGTGAATTTCAGCACCTTTTGAAAAAGCATATTGCAAAACCGAAATATCAGAAGCAATTATTGCCGAAACATTACTTTCAACGGCAGCATCAATAACCTTTTGCATCAATGGTATTTCACTGTCGTAAATAATAGTATTTACCGTAAGATAAGATTTTATATTATTGCTGTTGCAAATGTCAACAATCTTTTTCAAGTCGTTAATGGTAAAATTATTTGATGACCGAGCACGCATATTTAATTGCTCAATGCCGAAATATACCGAATTTGCTCCCGCCTGAATTGCTGCCGCCAACGATTCATAAGACCCTACCGGTGCCATTATCTCTATCTCTTCTCTCTTTACCTCTGAACCGAAAATTGTTTTCATATTAATTTATAATGAATGTTTTTTTATGGTATAAATCACCGATTTTATTAAAAAGTTAAAATAAAACATTCTAACTGATAATATTAATAAATAAATTATTTGGGAAAAAATCTGTAAATTTCTTTACGATGAGCCACAATTATAAAGTATATTGTATCTTCATTTATTTCAAATCCTATTCTATAATCACCTATTTTTTTTCGATATGATATTTTATCTCCTTTAAGTTTTTTTATTGAAGAAAGGGAGTATATATCTTCAACTTTTTCAGCTATTTCAATAAACTTAATAATTTTTTCTTTTATCTGTTTGTTTTTAAGTTTATCAATACTTTTCGAAAAAGATTTATCAAACTCTACTTTCATGATTTAAGTTTTTTCATTATAGTAGCTTTGCTTACTTTTTCTTCTGTTTTTTCTTTCTTCATCAACGAAAGTAAAGCTAAATCTTCAACATCATCTTTTGATAATGTTGCTACTTTACTTCCTAACTTTTTAGCTAGTTCAATTAATAATCTTAAATTATCGGAATTATCTGATTCTATTACTATTACATTACTCATAATATTCTCCTTTCATTACAAAAATTAAGTTATAACAATATATGTTGCTTTTTGCGTATTGTTATATTTTTCAGTCTTTCCACATTCTTTTTTTCATTTTGGCTTTATTTATTTCATAATACATTTGAAATTTTAACCAAGATTCAGCATATATATTCAATACACTTTCTAGAAATATGGCAATATCGGCAGATAAAGCTCTTTTCCCGTTTATTATTT
>CAYRJP010000187.1:3700-5010 GCA_964424425.1 uncultured Bacteroidales bacterium
TCATTTATTTTTGTCATTCAACTTATATTAAAATGAATCCAGATTTGTTTAGAATTATTTTTTTTAGTTCTACTGCTATTTTACGTAAACCTTTTTTATGGCACAAAGTTAAAAAATATAAGCAGCCTTCACAAATTTGTGAATTTTTCTATAAAAGAATTTTTTATTTAAAGCATATAAAAATATGATAATAAAAAAAGCCGCAGTTTATTTAAAACTACGACTTTACTTCTTTTATCTTGTTGACCCACAAGGATTCGAACCTTGAACGGCTGGACCAAAACCAGCTGTGTTACCATTACACCATGGGTCAATACCATTAATGTGGCGGCAAAAGTAATACATTTTTTTTTGTCTCCAAAAAAAATATAAATTTTTTACAATTTTTTTATTGCTAACAAAGCAAATAATCGATTTTAATGTTTTTTAATAACTATTTTAGCCTAAAAAATAGTTACTTTTGAATAAAATTAAATTAAAAAAAGGTGAACATTAATCAACCGTCTGAGTTTTTACGAAAGTTATATTACAGCTTTACTTGGAGAATAGAGAACAACAACAAAGAGTTGTTTTTAACATTTGACGACGGACCTACTCCGATTATAACAGAGTGGGTGCTAAACCAACTTGATGCTTATAATGCAAAAGCAACATTCTTTTGCATAGGTAGAAATGTTGACAGGCATCCTGAAATTTATGAAAAAATAAAAGAAAAAGGCCATGCCATAGGCAACCACACATACAGCCATTTAAAAGGTTGGATGGTTTCAACAAAAGAATATATTGACGACATAGAACTTGCTTCTCACCACATCAACACAAAACTTTTCAGACCTCCTTACGGAAAAATTAAACCTTCACAAATAAAAAATTTGAAAAGAAAAGGATATAAACTTTTTATGTGGGATGTGTTATCTGAAGATTATAATTCGAAAATTTCTACGGATAAATGTTTACAAAATATTACCGATTATACACGAGAAGGCAGTATTATTGTATTTCACGATTCGTTAAAAGCAAGTCGTAATCTTAAAAAAGTTTTGCCCGAAATATTAAAAAAATACACCGAAGAAGGATTTATATTTCAGAAATTAAAATGATTTTTTATATTTGCATTCTCAAAGCGAAGATTAGCTCAGTTGGCCGTAAGCGTTCCGGTGGATATAGGGAAGGTTGGCTTAACGAGTAAGTGCTAAATAAAATAAAGGGGGATTAGCTCAGTTGGCTAGAGCGTTTGACTGGCAGTCAAAAGGTCATCGGTTCGATTCCGATATTCTCCACTCTGATAATCAAGGTTTTGCATAATTGCA
>CAYRJP010000188.1:0-4999 GCA_964424425.1 uncultured Bacteroidales bacterium
TGAACTATTGTATTATGGCACTATTGCCGCTTAATTATTTAACGAACTATTGTTAACGATACAATTAATATAATAGTTCAAAAAAAAAATGAAAATAGCAATAATAGGACTCGGATTAATGGGCGGTTCAGCCGCTATAGACTTACGAAAACGTGGCTTTGCAAGTAAAATCACCGGCGTTGACAGCGATAAAATAAACGCCAATACAGCTCTTAATATCGGATTTGTAGATGAAATTACCGATTTGAAAACAGCCGTTAAAAACTCAGAGCTTGTAATACTTGCAATACCCGTTGATGCAGCAGTATCTGTTTTGCCAAAAGTTCTGGATATTGTGGAAAATCAAGTGGTTACCGATATGTGTTCGACAAAATCAACACTTTTGGAGAGAGTAAAATATCACCAAAACAGAAAACGCTATGTGGCAAGTCACCCTATGGCAGGAACAGAGTTTTCAGGGCCTTGGGCTGCCATATCGGGAATGTTCGACGGTAAAGCAGCAATACTTTGCGACACCGAAGACAGCGATATTCGTGCTGTGGCAGTTGTAAAGCGAATGTATGAATTTTTAAATATGCGACTTATTTATATGAACGGAATAAATCATAATGTGCATGCCGCTTATGTTTCGCATATTTCGCATATCAGTTCGTTTGCATTGGCATTAACCGTTCTTGAAAAAGAGAAAAACAGGAAACATATTTTCGACCTTGCCAGTGGTGGTTTCGACAGTTCGGTAAGATTAGCCAAAAGTTCACCGGATATGTGGACACCTATTTTCAGTCAAAATAAAGAAAACATATCAACGGTTTTGGATACTTATATCGAAAATCTGAAAAAATTTAAAAAACTGATAGAAAACGATGAGAATGAGCAGGTTCATTCATTAATAAAAGAATCGAATAAAATAAAAAGAGTATTATTAAAATAAATTTTTTAACTTTTCACAAAGAAAAAATATGAATGCAATATTAGAACACCCTTTTAAAGGATGGGGTTTACCTGAAACAGAAAGACCTTTGGTAATTGCCGGACCTTGTAGTGCAGAGTCGGAAGAACAAGTATTGGAAACAGCAAAGCAACTTAAAAATTACGGAGTAAATTTGTTTAGAGCAGGCATCTGGAAACCGCGAACCCGCCCGAACTCTTTTGAAGGAGTGGGAAGTATTGGTTTAGAATGGCTTAAACTTGTGCAGCAAGAAACAGGAATGAAAGTATCAACGGAAGTTGCTAATGTAAAGCATGTTTATGAAGCCTTGCGTATGGGTGTTGATATAATTTGGATTGGAGCACGAACATCGGCAAATCCATTTGCTATGCAAGAACTAGCCGATGCTCTTAAAGGTGTTGATATTCCCGTGTTTGTGAAAAATCCCGTTAATCCCGATGTTGATTTATGGATTGGAGCAATAGAGCGTATTCAAGGTGCAGGAATAAGTAAAGTAGGAGCTATTCATCGCGGATTTTCTACTTTCGATAAAACTCGTTATCGTAATACTCCGCAATGGCAGTTGCCCATTGAATTGCGTCGCAGAATGCCTGATATTCCAATGATTTGCGACCCTAGTCATATAGGCGGACGACGTGACATATTGCTTGAAATATCGCAAAAAGCAATGGACTTAAACTACGACGGATTGATTATCGAATCGCATATTAATCCCGACAAGGCGTGGAGCGATGCCAAACAGCAAATTACTCCCGATGCTTTGAAGAAACTGCTTAATAGTTTAATTTTAAGAACAGTAAGCTCACCTGACTCTTTACTATCAAATAATCTTGAAGATTTACGTCACGAAATTGATAAATACGATAGTAATATTTTGCAAATAATTGATGACAGAATGAAAGTAGTTGAAAAAATAGGTGAGTATAAAAAGGCAAATAATATTACTATTTTTCAGCCCGACCGATGGCAACAGATTTTAACTAAAATTCTTGAAAAAGCACAAAAACACAACCTTAGCGATGAGTTTATTATTCAGATTTTTAAAGCTATACATCAAGAGTCAATTAATAAACAAACTAAAATAATGAATGAATGATGTAACTAGTTGAAAGTTATTTAATGATACAATGATACAATGATACAATGATACAATGATACAATGGTTCAATGATGTAATGCGATAATGCAATAATGCAATAATGCGATAATGCCAAAAACTTGTCCGCCTCAGGAGGATGCAGAAATAAGCACGGAGGCTGAGCTTGTCGAAGCCGAGCACGCAACGAAGAAAATGATACAATTATTTAATGATATAATGGTTCAATGGTGTAATGATACAATGATTTAATGCAATAATGCGACAATGCGATAATGCAGAAATGTGATAATGCGATAATGAGTTGAAAGTTTCACCGGAGGCTGAACTTGTCGAAGCTGGATTAGCAACGAAGGACTGTGCTAATTTGCAAAAGTTACTTCGACAAGTGGTTACTGAGTTTATCGAAGTGCTCAGTGACCGGCACTTTAAGCAACGGAGAAGAAAATAAATTAGTGAAAATTCGTGTAATTTGTGGACAAAACTTTTGTGAACTTTTGAGTTCTCTGTGGTAAAAACAAAACTTATATGTTCTTATATGTCTTAAATGGTTCAAAGAAAAATGCGATAATGCTATAATGCAGAAATGCGATAATGAGTGATAAATGGAAAGTTGAAAATGAAAAATGATGATAAAATATCTAATATCTAATATCTTAATTTACTTAACTACTCGTAATGTTGAAAAAAGTTGAGCGTAGCGAATAAAATATTTAATAAAGCCCTGAAAGGGCAGTAAGCATTAGCACATGGCAACGCCTTGTGTTTTTTGATAGTTATAATAATATAGAAGCAGAAAACTAGCAGTCTAATATCTAAAATAAATGAAAAAACTAAAAATACACGGTTTTCAATCAGACTCTTTAATAGCAATAGGAGAGAGTTTTAAAAATTTCAGAGAATATATTCCCGATACACAAGTTATTGTATTAACCGATGATAAAGTTAACAGCATTTACGGTAAGTATTTTACTGATTATTCTGTTATTGAAATCGGGCAAACTGAAAAAATAAAAACACTGTCAACCATTGAATATATTATTGATAAACTGTTGGAGCTAAATGCTGATAGAAACGCTTTTTTGCTTGCTGTTGGCGGAGGAATTGTTTGTGATATAGCGGGTTTTGTTGCTTCAATTTATTTACGGGGAATAAAATTCGGATTTATTTCAACTACGTTGCTTTCACAAGTTGATGCAAGCGTAGGTGGAAAAAACGGTGTTAATTTTCGCGGGTTTAAAAATATGATAGGAGTATTTAATCAACCCGAATTTGTAATTTGCGACCATACAATGTTAAAAACACTCTCTGCCGATAATTTAGCATCAGGTTTTGGCGAAATAGTCAAGCATACACTTATTGGCGATGTCGAAATGTTTACCGAACTTGAAAAAAATATAAAAAAAGCATTAAATCTTGATGACGATTTTATTAAAAAATTAATTTTAAATTCAATAAAAATAAAATCTCATATAGTGAATATTGACGAAAAGGAGAAAGGAGAGAGGCGTAAACTGAATTTGGGACACACATACGGGCACGCAGTTGAAAAAGTGCTTAAAATTTCACACGGAAAAGCTGTTAGTATAGGCATTGCGGCAGCGGCAAAACTATCGTTAAACAGAAATTATATAACGCAATATGAATATCAAAAAGTAGTAAATTTGTTGATAGCACTGAAACTGCCTGTATCGGCAACAGAAAAACAATCCGAAATATTGAATGCAATAATTTATGACAAAAAAAAGGACGGCGACAGTATTAATTTTGTATTTTTAAAAGGTATTGGTAATGTGGTTGTTGAAAAAATAAATATTGAAGAACTAAAAACGGAGTTGGCAAAATAAAATTTTAAATTAAAAACTATGCTTTGTATTTCAATAGCCGAAAAAGAGAAAAACAAAATATTACCGCTTTTGCAAAAAGCCGAAATGGCTGAAATTCGTATTGAACAGGTAGGTTTATCGTTTGATGAGATATCGGAAATTTTTGCAAGTCACAATAATCTTATAGCAACTTGTCGTCCCGATACGGGTTTGTCGGATAATGAAAGAAAAAAACTACTCACAACAGCAATTGATGCAGGTGCAGCTTGGGTAGATATTGAAGTGGAGTCGGATAAAAGATATGCAGACTTTTTGGTAAGTTACGCAAAATCGAAAAATTGTAAGGTAATAATATCGTATCATAATTATAAACAGACACCTGATAGCAATGAATTAAAAAAAATTATTGATGTTTGTGTAAATATGAAAGCTGAACTTGTGAAAATAGCCACTTTTGTAAATATACAAAAAGATGTGGCAACACTGCTTGGACTTTATGCCGATAACACCAATATTCTTGCTTTGGGAATGGGCGATTTAGGTAAAATAACACGAATTGCCGCAGTAAAACTTGGAGCACCGTTTACATTTGTTAGTATTGATGATAACAGTAAAACTGCTCAGGGGCAAATATCAGAGAGCAAAATGAAAAAAATATTGGAGATTATTTAATGAGTTGAAAGTAAAAAGTTTATAAAGTTGAAAGTTACTTAATGATACAATGGTTCAATGGTGTAATGATACAATTATTTAATGCAATAATGCAGAAATACGATAATGCAGTAATGAGTTGAAAGTTCTTATGGAGGCTGAGCTTGTCGAAGCCGAGCTTGCAACGAAGGACAGTGCTAATTTGCAAAAGTCACTTCGGCAGGTGGTCGCTGAGTTTATCGAAGTGCTCAGTGACCGGCACTTTGTAGTAATAAAAATAAATTAGTGAAACTTTGTGTTCTTTGTAGTAAAAACTTAATTTTCTAACAACTTAATTTTCTTAATTCCTCTTAATGTTTAGGTAGTTGAAAGTTTGTAAAGTAGAAAGTAAAAAGTTTATAAAGTTGAAAGTAGAAAGTTAAACGGAGGCTGAGCAGAGTCGAAGCTGGTATTTGCAACAAAGAATAAATTAAAATT
>CAYRJP010000189.1:0-4952 GCA_964424425.1 uncultured Bacteroidales bacterium
CTTAATGTTAAAGTAATTGAATTGAGCGTAGCGAAACACTTATATTTCCTTATATTATATGGTTCAATAAAAAACTTTTAATGTTTCAAAAAACGAATTAGCGAGAGAAAAAATAATATTTGCGTTAGAATTTAAAGCAAATATTATTTCTCAGAATCTTTATCGTAAGCATTCCAGCCTTGTGCTGTAATAGTAGTGCTACCGCCGGCACGTCCGTAAAGTCTGACGCCGTGATTTTCTTCCATAATTTCACCTATAATTGAAATTCCTTCAATAGCTTTTACCTTTTCAGCATCATCTTTTGATACTGTAAACAGAAGTTCATAGTCTTCGCCTCCGTTCATAGCAAAAAGCGTAGGGTCAAGGCTAAATTCTTCGGCAACATTTATTGTTTGCACGTCAACAGGTATTTTATCCTCTTCAATTTTTGCTCCGCATTTTGAATCTTTACAAATATGAATTATTTCCGAAGAGAGACCGTCTGAAATATCAATCATTGCAGTAGGTATAATGTTTGCAATCTGTAAGGCTTCAATAATATCTTTTCGAGGTTCGGGTTTTAGTTGACGTTCAAGCACATAATCGTAAGGAGTCATATCGGGCTGAGAGTCGGGATTTACCATATATACTTCTTTTTCGCGTTTAAGAATTTGTAATCCTGCATACGAAGCACCCAAATCACCCGACACACAGATTATATCTCCTGCTTTTGCGGTATTACGTAACACAGCCTTATCTTTTTCAACCTCACCAATAGCTGTTATGCTTATGGCAAGTCCTGTAACAGAGCTTGCAGTATCTCCGCCCACTATATCAACATCGTAATTTTCGCAAGCCTTTTTTATACCTTCGTAAAGAAGCTCAACAGCTTCAAGCGAAAATTTTCCCGAAAGGGCTATTGATACAGTAATTTGTTTAGGAATGGCATTCATAGCATAAACATCGGAAAGATTAACAGCTACTGCTTTGTAACCCAGATGTTTAATAGGAGTGTAAACCAAATCGAAATGCACACCTTCCACAAGCAAATCGGTTGTTACAACAATATCTTTACCGTTGTGATTTAAAACGGCGGCATCATCGCCAATGCCTTTTTTAGTAGATTTATGTTGTATTTTAATATCTTTTGTAAGTTTCTCAATTAATCCGAATTCGCCTAATTCTTTTAGTGATGTCAATGCCATAATATTACTTGTTTTCAGTATATTTATTTTTGTGCAAATGTATATAATTTTTTATTAATCCCTAAATTCGCAAGTCACGGTATGAGTTGTTGATTTAAAGGTATTTAATAATAATTAACGGGTGATTTTTAAATGCGACTTATGCAGTGACTGTTGGTTAAATATGTCGGTAAGCATTAATAAGTAATAAAAAAAATAATTAATTTTAAAGGATATTAACAATACGGACGGGTTAATGTCTGAAAAATAAATATTTATGGAAGAAAAAAACAAAAATACAGAGCAGCCGAAGAATGTCGAAAAACCACAAGAAAAGCAGGAACCACAAGAACTACAAGAATCACAGGAACCGCAAGTTGATAATACAACACTGATACTTAACACATTGAAAGAAAAGGCAGTGATTAAGCAAGAGGTGTATCAAACAACACTGCAAGCATTTAATACAACAAAAAAGGTTATAAAATATCTTATAAATAATTATAAAAATCAGTTGAAAGATGTTCCGCAAAAGATAGCACTTGAATTTATCGATAAAGGACTTTTTGAAGCTGAGATGCGTGTAGCCGGTGATTTATTGGTTTTTAATATGCACAGTAATGTTTTTGAGTTTCCGCAAGACCACTGGATTTGGAGTAACGAATATGTAAAAAAAGATTGCAATAACAGTTATTGCGGAATTATTAATATCTATAATTTCTTAGCTGATTCATTTAAATACAAAAGATTAAATGATTATGGATTTATTGTAGCTCGTATTTTTGTGAACCGTGAGGGATATTATTTTGTAGAGGGAAATCAAAATTTCGGGTCGATAACAGATGATTTTGGAGTTACAAAACTTGATTTGGGAATACTGCGAGAAATAATACAATATATTATTTTACACTCAATAGAAGTAGATTTGCTTGTTCCCAATATGGAAGATATTCAAGTGGCTACCGTAGGGCAGATGCTTGATAAGATAAATACTTCGCGAATGAAAACAGGTAAACCGTTAGGGTTTCGTTCAAATTCCGAGAATGAAGTGAAATAATAAAATAAAAATATAAACAGCATTATTAACTAAATTTTATACAAAAATGAAACGCAACACGGTTTTATTATTATCAATTTTTACACTATTGTTTATGGGATGTAATCAACCTCAAACAAAAAAAGAAGTTTACGAAGCATCGGTTAACGATATTCAAAAACGAGTAAACGAATATGCTGAATATACGCTAACCACGGATATGAGTAAACTTACCGACAAGCAAAAACAGATGCTTCCGTATCTGTTTGAATGTGCTGATATTATGGAAGAGTTGTTTTGGAAAGATGCCATTGGCGACAAAACGGAGTTTTTAAGTAAAATTCAAGACCCTGCATTGAAAAAATATGCCGAAATAAATTATGGTCCTTGGGATAGAATGCGAGGAGATGAGCCTTTTATTAAGGGATTCGGTAAAAAGCCTGCCGGAGCAAATTATTATCCCAAAGATATTACCAAAGAGGAGTTTGAAGCATGGAATGCTCCCGATTCGGTTAAAAAATGTTGGTATAGTTTAATTCGTCGCGACGAAAACGGTAACCTTATAAATATTCCTTATCACGAGGCTTATGCAGAACAAATTAAGAAAGCTGCCGATTTGTTGCTTAAAGCATCGGAACTTGCCGAAGACCCGGGATTAAAAAAATATCTTGAACTTAGAGCTAACGCACTGCTTACCGATGATTATTTGGAATCGGATTTGGCATGGATGGATATGAAAACCAACACAATAGATTTTGTGGTAGGACCTATTGAAAGTTACGAAGACGGATTTATGGGTTATCGTGCAGCTCATTCGGGACAAATATTGGTAAAAGATTGGGAGTGGAGTAAAAAAGTTGAGCGATTTAATACCTTGTTACCCGAACTTCAAAAGCGTCTTCCCGTGCCTGACGAGTATAAGCAGGAGCAACCTTCGGCAAATTCCGACAATAATGTTTACGATGTAATTTATTATGCAGGAGATTGTAATGCAGCAAGTAAAAACATAGCCATTAACTTGCCCAACGATCCGCGAGTGCATGCACTGAAAGGAAGCCGTAAGTTGCAGTTACGTAATGCTATGCAGGCAAAATTTGAAAAAATTCTTATACCGATAAGCAATCTTTTGATAGCCGAAAATCAACGAAAGTATGTTAAATTCGATGCATTTTTCGAGAATGTAATGTTCCACGAAGTAGGTCACGGGCTTGGTGTTCAAAACACAATTAACGGTAAAGGATTTGTTAAAGATAATCTTAAAGAGTATTACTCTTCAATGGAAGAGGGTAAAGCTGATATTCTTGGACTTTTCTTTGTAACTCAGCTTGTTGATATGGGTGAATATAAAGATAAAGACTTGATGGATAATTATGTAACTTTTATGGCAGGATTGTTTCGCTCAATACGTTTTGGAGCATCAAGTGCTCACGGTAAAGCAAATATGGTAAGATTCAACTATTTTATGGAGCGTGGAGCATTTACTCGCGATGCCGAAACAGGAACATATAGTGTTGATTTTGATAAAATGACCGAAGCAATGAAAAGTCTTGCAAAGGAAATTATTGTTATTCAAGGTGACGGTGATTATGCAAAAGCCAAAGAGATGGTTGACAATATGGGAATTATTAAACCCGAATTACAAAAAGACCTTGACAGAATTGAACAAGCAAATATTCCGCGAGATATTGTGTTTAAGCAAGGAGCTGATGTTTTGGGATTGAAGTAATTATTAAAATATAAAATTAATGAAGACCTGACAGGTTTTAAAATCTGTCAGGTCTGTTTATTTAAACTGTTTATTAATTCATCATGCTGTTTTTGACATTTTTTATACCTATTTTTAAAGCTGTATTTATAATTTTTATAATAGCTTTTTTAAGCGGAGTTTTGTTGCGAAAAAACATAATAACATCTCAACATATTGAGAGTTTATCGCATATTACGGTAATAATATTTTTACCGGCACTTACATTCAGTAAAATTATTCAATATTTTAATCCTGCCGATTTTATTTATTGGTGGGTATTGCCCTTATCGGGAATAGTGATGATATTGACAGGAATAGCAATAACATCGCTGTTTTATCTGAAAAAACTAAAAAGCAAAAGAGCTTTTATTGCCGTATCGGCATTTATGAATGCCAATTATATGGTGTTACCCATAGGTAAACTTGTGTATAGCGACAAATTTGACCTGTTTGCCACTTACACGTTTTTATTTGTACTTGGCGTGATGCCTATGCTTTGGAGTGTCGGTAAATTTATGATAACGGGTGATGATAATACTAAGTTTAAGTTAAAATCTCTTTTAACACCGCCTCTTGTTGCAAATGTATTAGCTGTGTTTTTGGTTCTTACTTCGTTAAACAGGTTTATTCCCGAAATAATAATTGTTCCGATAGATTTTTTGGGACAAGCAGCAATTCCCGCTGTTACTCTTGTTTTGGGAGCTGCAATAGGGGGAATAGTTTTAAAACAGATGCCGCCGTTAAGCGATGTTATTAAAGTAATATCAACAAAGTTGTTTATTCTTCCGGCACTTACAATTTTTATTCTCATTCAAATTAATCTTGCCGATAAATATCCTCTTATTGCCGATTTATTTGTGATACAAGCATCGGTAGCTCCGGCAACACAAATTATGATACAGGTTAAAAAATACGGCGGTGATATTCAAAATATCGGAAGTTTAATGTTTATTGCTTATGTATTGTGTTTGCTTACAATTCCCTCGTGGTTTATGGTATGGAATAT
>CAYRJP010000190.1:0-4949 GCA_964424425.1 uncultured Bacteroidales bacterium
CAAAGGCTCTTACAATAAAAGAAGTTGAAACAGGTGTAAATTATGCTCTTGTTATATCTACTAATGGAGGGCTGTGGCGTTATATAATAGGCGATACCGTAAAGTTTACGCAAACTTATCCGCACTGTTTTATTATTACAGGCAGAACACGCCATTTTATAAATGCTTTCGGTGAAGAACTGATAGTTGAAAATGCTGAAAAAGCATTGAAAATTGCTTGCGAAAAAACAGGTGCTCTTATTAATGAATATACCGCTGCTCCTATTTATATGAATTTAAACAACCAAGGTGCTCATGAATGGCTTATTGAGTTTGAAAAGCAACCCGAAGATTTAAAATATTTTACTTATATTCTTGATGATGCTTTAAAATCGGTAAACTCCGATTATGAAGCCAAACGTTTTAACAATTATACTCTTAATATGCCTATAGTTCGTAGTGTTGAAAAGGGGACTTTTTACAACTGGCTCGATAAAAAAAATAAACTCGGAGGACAACACAAAATACCGCGTCTTTCTAATGACAGAATATATATTGACGAAATAAAAGAGATGTTAGAGGTTAGAAGTTAGAAGCTAGATTGTTGGAAATTAAGATGTTAGATATTTGAGGTGATTTGTTAATATCTGATATGAAGAATATTGAAATTAAAAAGTTTAAATAAGATATTTAATAACTGTTAATAATTCAAATTATGAAAAATATTTTTCTTATCATCTTAATTTCAGTATTTATAGCACATCCACAAATATTATTTTCACAGGAGTATGCTTCATTAGAGGATATTAATAAAATAATAAAAGAAGAAGTCGATAACGGGAGAAGCAGCAGTATTGTTGTTGGCATTATTGATAATGGAACTGAAAGTTATGCATGTTATGGTTATCCTTTCGAAGGGAAAAATAAATTAGCAGATGAAAATACCATTTATGAACTGGCATCTATTACAAAAGTTTATGTTTCGACAATCCTATCAGATTTAGTATTAAAAGGAAAGATTAATCTTGATGATTTGTTAGTTAAATATTTGCCTGACACATTAAAATTTGCTGACAGCAATTATTATAAAATCACAATTGAACAACTTGCAACGCATACGTCGGGAATACCAACACTACTCGGCGAGTTAGATGCTGATAATCCTGATCAATATTTATTAGAGATGACATATTCGGAATTGTTTGCAAAAATAGAACAGAATAAATTGATAAATAAACCGGGAGCAACATTTCAATATTCAAATATAAACTACGCCCTGCTATCATATGTAATATGTAAAGTAACAAATAAAAATTTAGAGCAATTATTTAGAGAATATTATTTTTTACCTTTTAACATGAACAGTTCAGGTTTTAATTTAGATAAAAACCTTGAAAAAAATCTTGCCGGTAGCTATATAAGACCCGGTGTATTAGCTCCAAGCTGGAATTTTTCTTCACAAACATTTGAAGGAGCAGGAGCTTTAAAATCAAGTGCAAAAGATCAATTGAAATTTCTGCGAAAGCTATTTTACGAAAAATCAGATATGACTCAAGCAGCTAAATATGCTACAAAAGTATTTTTCGATTCAACAAAAATTAAAAATACAAGTATGGGGCTTGGTTGGTTTATTATATCATCAAATGATAATAAAATATTTGCACATGCAGGTTCATCTACAGGGTGTCGGACAATTTTAGCATACGATGAGCATAATAACAGAGGTGTTGTTGTTTTGTCAAATTCGAGTAATGATATTACAGATATTTTTTATTACCTGTTGGATAAAAAAAATGGAATAAACAAGTTTAGAAAATTTGAAAATCATGACTTGAAAGCTGAAACATTTAATCAGATGAAACAAGCATGATAAAAATAATTATTAACACACACGACAATGATTATTTTTCATCAGGCGGTTCCATCTGACAACTAAAAAATAAATTATAAACAGATGAAAGGAAAATTTATGTTAAAATTTGGGGATAAAGAAAGTCCTGTTGAAGTTAGCTCTAGAAATAATAATTATTTTATAAATACTTTTGAAATAATATATCAAGGTAACAATTCATTTTTTGTTCCTAAGTTGAATGCAATAATTGAATTTACTAATATAAAAAATGATAAATTTCAAGACATAATTATTCAAGAAAGTAAAAGTAAAATTGGAAGAAGAATAGAATGAAAAAAGATTAAAATAAAACTTATTACATGAAAAAGTTATTCATATTAATTTTTCTATTTGGCTTATTATTAAATCTTTATCCGCAAAATAGAGAAAAAATTGACAGTATCGAAAAAAGATTAGATACAGTTAAGAATGATTCTGTTAAAGGTTATTTGAATTTTATTTTGTGGAAAGAATTTTATTCTTTTAACAGTGATTCTGCTAATTATTATATTAATAAAATAATAGAATTAAGCAAAAAACAAGATGAAATTCATAAAGGAAAAATTTATCAATTTATGGGAGATGAATTTTTTCGTATGGGACTTCGATTTAAGAGTTTAAAGTATTATCAAAAGAGTTTAAATATATATATTGAAATACAGGATTCCAATGGAATAGCAAGATGTTATAGTAATATAGGGCAGCTTTATTATTCTTTATCTCGTTATCCTGAATCCATATCCAACTATATGAAAGCTCTACAGATATATAAAACACAAAATGATATAAAGGGATTGTTATTTTTAAAAAAATATATATCGGATATTTATATTATTACCGAAGAATTTAATAAGGTCATTCAATTAAGAAGAGAAGTATATGATTTAGTTATAAATAATCAAAACTATTTTAATGATTTTGATAGAGCAATGGTTTCTTTTTTCTTAGGAGAGGCATATTTATTAAATAATAATGATAGTCTTGCATTAAAATACTTTAATGAATCATTGATTTACGGTAATAAACCTATTTCAAAACATTTATCAAATTACCCCAAACAAGCTCTTTTAGGGAATGTTTATAGAAATATGGCTGATATTGAGAAGAAAAAGAACAATTATTCGAAAGCGATAAAACTATACAAAACATCTGTTAAATTACTTAGTGAAGTAAACTATACTTCAGATATCGCATCTTCATATATAGGCATTGGAAATAGCTATTCAAGTCTTAATAATTTTAAACAAGCTATAATTTTTTATAATAAAGGATATAATATTGCTAAAAAAACAAATGATATAGAGCAACTAAGAAATGTAACAGAACTTTTAAATTTAGTTTACGAAAAATCGAACAATATTAATAAGGCTTATGAATTTTATAAACTTTATCATATATATGACGATAGTTTAAAACAGTTAAATTCAATAAATGAAATACAAAAAACAATACTCCAATTTAATTTTGATATGGAAAAAAAACAAAGTGAATTGGAATATCAGAATAAATATTTACGACAGCATAATGAAATAGTTAAACAAAAACTCATTAAAAACAGTGCTATTGTTATAATATTTATAATAATATTAGGATTGTTTTTTGCCATTAAAGGGTTTATTAACAAAAAAAGAGCAAATATTTTAATTACCACACAAAAAAATGAAATAGAAGAAAAAAACAGCAAATTAAATAAGTTGGTTGAAGAAATCTCGACACAAAGAGATGATATTTTCAAGCAAAAAGAAATTATTGAAGAAATACATCACGAAATATCACAAAGTATAGATTATGCTACTCGTTTACAAGGAGCAATTTTACCGGAGTCAGAAATATTAGAAAAATATTTATCAGAGCATTTTGTATTATTCAAACCAAAGAATAAAGTTTCGGGCGATTTTTATTGGTGGGCACATATTGAAAACCATACAATAATTACAGCAGCAGATTGCACAGGACATGGCGTGCCCGGTGCTTTTATGAGCATGCTGGGAACATCTTTTTTACGTGAAATTGTGCAAAAAGAATATATAACGCATACAGGAGTAATTCTTCGCAAATTACGAAAAGAGATAATAAAAGCACTTAAACAAAAAGGAGAACAGGGCGAACAAAAAGACGGAATGGATATGGCTATTGTTTCAATTGACCACAAAACAAATATAGTTCAATTTTCAGGTGCTAATAATCCTCTATATATAGTTAAAAATGGTGAGCTAAAAGTAGAAAGTGGGGGAGGTGATGCTATAAAACTTTATAAACCTGACGAACTTTTTAACTTTAAACTATATGAAATAAAACCTGATAAAATGCCAATAGCCATTTATGAAAAAATGGACGATTTTACTACTTACGAAATTCAATTAGAAAAAGGTGATTTGTTATATATGTTCTCCGACGGTTTTGCTGACCAATTTGGAGGAATAAAAGGTAAGAAATTTAAATATAAACCGTTTAAACACTTGCTTTTAAAAAATGCCAATAAACCAATGGAAGAACAAAAAAAGTTATTAAACACAACTTTTGAAGATTGGAAAGGTAATTTGGAACAAATTGATGATGTTGTTGTAATCGGAATAAAAATTTAATGCAGAAAACCAGTCCGCCTTTGGATGATGCGATAATGAGTTGAAAGATGAAAAATGAAATAGTAATATATCAGGCAGAAGATTTATCTGAAAAATTAGAAGTAAAAATTGAAGAAGAAACAATTTGGCTTACTCAGTCTCAAATAGTAACTCTTTTTGATAGTAGTAAAGCAAATATAAGTGAACATATAAAACATATTTTTCAAACAAAAGAACTTGATAAAAAAGCAACTGTTCGGATTTTCCGAACAGTTCAAAAAGAGGGGAAACGAATTGTTAATAGAAATTTGATTCATTATAATCTTGACATGATAATCTCCATAGGATACCGTGTAAATTCCGTTAGAGGAACACAATTTCGCATATGGGCTAATAAAATTTTAAAAGATTATTTGTTAAAAGGTTATGCTATTAACAATAGACAATCAACAAACTTATCCTTATCATATAGGAGCAAGTATTAAAGATTTGGGTAAAAAAATATTTGCAGTCAG
>CAYRJP010000191.1:0-4918 GCA_964424425.1 uncultured Bacteroidales bacterium
GTTGTTCGTGCTATTTTTGATGGAACGGTAACAGGAGTTTTTGCCATTAAAGGAGTTCATAAAACTGTGATTATCAGACACGGAAATTATCTTTCGGTGTATTCTAATTTAAAGGATGTAATTGTTAAAAAAGGTGATAAAGTTAAAACAAAACAGACTATTGGTGTGGTTTATACTGAAAATGAAAGTGACCATAAAACAGTTTTAAAATTTCAGATTTGGCAAGAAAACAAAAAATTAAATCCAACTGATTGGTTAGCAAAAAGTTCGCATGAATAATATTGAAATATTTAATAAAAAAATAGATAGTTTTTTAAGCAAATACTATAAAAATCAAATGCTTCGTGGTTTGATTTTAAGTGTTCTGTTTTTTCTGTTTTTATTATTGATTATTAGTAGTTTAGAGTATTATTCGTGGTTTGGTAACAGAGGCAGACTTTTTCTGTTTCTTGTTTCGTTATTGTCGGTTTTTTTTATATTTTATTATTTTTTGTTAATTCCTTTGTTTAGGTATTTTGGTATTTTTAGAAAACTTACTTATAAACATGCTGCAGATATTTTAAGCAAACAGATACCCGAATTAAAAGATTATATTCATAATATTATTGAACTTAAAAAAATAGATACTTCTGATAATGAGTTAGTTAATGCTGCTTTAAATCAAAAAATTGATTTTGTTTCTAAGTTTGATTTTTTATCTGTTATTACTTTTGGCAATATAAAACCGTTATTAAAATATCTTTTTGCTGTTACAGTAATTTATTTGTTAATGTTTATAACAAAACCCGAAATAATAGTTGATGGTTCCGACAGATTAATACATTTTAATACTAATTATACTCAATCAAATTATTACACGGTATATGTTGACACCTCAAAACTAACAGCAAAAAAAGGAGACGATTTAATTGTTGATGTTATCGTTGAAGGAAAAATTTTGCCTTCTTCGTTGTCACTATTTATTTCAAATAGTGAATTTTTAATGGAACGTGTTGACAATACTCATTTCAAGTCTGTAATTAAAAGCGTTAACAATAATTTTTCGTTTGTAATTAAGGGAGAAAAATATTTATCGAAATCTTATAAAGTTACGGTTATCGACCCGCCTTTTTTAAAGAATTTTACTATTACTGTTGATTATCCTTCATATACCGGAATTTCCGATAAATTGTTTAATAGTATTTCAAATATTAAAGTAGCACAGGGTTCTAATCTTAAATTTACTTTCAACTGTTTATATACCGACAGTTTATTTTTAAAAACCGATTCAGTTTATTCTCAATTTTATTTTGTTGATGCTTTTGTATTTGATACAGTTGCAATACATTCGTTTGTTTATTCAATTGATGCTGTTAATAAAAATCTCAAACAGACAATTTTATCAAATTCTGTAATAACGGTGATACCCGATTTGTATCCTGAAATAAAAGTTAGTGTTGTTCAGGATGATATAAATAAAAAACTTTTTTATTTTAAAGGAATAATTTCCGATGATTACGGTTTTTCAAATTTATATTTTGTTTATAATAAAAAGCGAATTGCTGTTCCGTTTAGTAAAAATACTGTGGAGCAGGAGTTTTATTTTGTATTTGAGTTTTCCGATTCATTAAAAAATTACGATTATTATTTTCAGGTTTTTGACAATGATATGATAAACGGATTCAAATCGGCGAAGACTGAAATTTTTAAATTTTCTGTTCCTGATTATAAAGAGCTTATTTCGGAAAAAAATGAGATGAATAAAAAAATACAAGAAAAGATAGAAAAAACACTTTTAATGGCTCAAGAGTATTCGCGAGATATAGATTTTATAAAACAAAAGTTAAATACCGAAAATCTTTCATCGTTTGAAAAACAGCAATTGTTGAATGAACTGGAACAAAAACAACAATCGATAAATGATTTGCTTAAAGACATAGCAGAGCAAAACCGGAAAAAGAATAATATGTATAACAGTTTTTCGCAAGAAGAGTTGGATATAATGAAAAAGCAAGAAGAAATACAATCTCTTATGGATAAAGTTTTTGATGATGAATTGAAAAAACTTCTTGAAGAACTTCAAAATCTTACACAGCAGGAAAACAAAGAACTGATGAATAAAGATCTTGATAAGTTGCAAATGAATTATGAGCAGTTATCGAAGGAGTTAGATAAAAATCTTGAACTTTTAAAAAAGTTTGAGATGGAGAGAGATTTACTTAAAATATCCGATGAACTTTCTAAAATATCTGAAAATCAAAAAAAATTAGCTGACTCTGAAAATATGAATAAACCGGATTCTTTGTTGAAATCGGATATTGATAAACTTTCGGAATTATCGCAACAATACGACAGTATTTACAATACTAATAAAAATTTAGAAAAACCCTTTAAACTTGACAGTTTGCAAAATAAGTTTTCAGAGTTGAAACAAAATTTGCAAAAAACAGAAGATGCTTTAAACAAGCAAAATTCCGGTGATAGTGAAAAATCGAATGAACCTGATGAAAATAAATCTAATGACGGAAAGCATAAAAAGCAAAAACCCGATTTTGATAAAAATAGCGAAGAAGCTCAAAAACTTGCTGATGCTATTCAGATGATGATGGAAAGCAACGAACAAAAAGAGAATGCCGAAAATGCCGAAACATTACGGCAGATACTTGAAAATCTTTTTTATTTTAGTTTCACGCAAGAAGATATTTACACTAACTTTCAGTCTTTGTCGGTAACATCGGGTGCATATTACGATAACATAAAAAATCAGCAGAATTTGCAAAATGATTTTATAATTATTTACGATTCGCTTTATGCATTAAGTAAGCGAACACCTTATTTGGGAAATCATATAAATAAAAAAGTTTCTAAAATCAGAAACCTGTTGTTTGATGTAAATTTTGAATTGCAAAACAGTAATTATTCCAAAATTTATATACCTATTCGTAATATTTTAACCGAGTCAAACGATTTAATTTTACTTTTGACAGAATCGCTTAAAAACATGGACAATTCAGGGGGTATGGGTGGAAAAAATTCCAAGTCGAAACCCAAAAAGAATAAGAAAAGCAATTCACAACCTTCATTGTCCGATTTACGTAAAACACAAGAGAGCATTAAGTCTCAGCTGAAAAATATGATAAACCAAATGAAGAATGGGCAGTCGCAAGGAAAAAAATCTGCACGGCAGCGTTCTCAAATGTTGGCACAACAAGAGATTTTTCAACAACGATTAAATCAACTCCGAAATTCAGGTGCAGTTGGAGATAATGTTACCAAAAAATTAGATGATATAAATAAATTGATAGAACAAAATAAACACGATATTATTAACAATAATTTAAACAGGCAATCGTTAATGCGACAAGAACAAATTTTAACACGATTGCTTGAAGCTGAAAATGCCGAGCGTCAACGTGAGTTAGATAAAAAACGAGAATCAGAAGAAGCTTTAACTAATTATGATAAGATTAATAACAAAAAATTTGATAACTTTATACAGCAAGATAATTTTAATGATGTTTTAAATAAAAATAGTTTAAAACTTAATTATTTTTATCAAAATAAATATAGAGAATATATCAACAATATTAAGTAATCACTATGAAAAAAGAAGTTTCCATACAATCATCAATAAGTAATATTTCAATAATTGAAAATATTATAGACGAAATATCTATTGAATTATCTATAGTGACAGAATTATATGGCAATATTTTGATTGCAGTAATTGAATCTGTTACCAATGCCATTTTACATGGGAACAAATCTGACGAAAATAAACTTGTTAAACTTGTTTTTTCGGAGGAGAATAATGTTTTAACTATATCGGTAAGCGATGAAGGAAACGGTTTTAATTACGATAATTTGCCTGACCCTACAAAATCGGAAAATGTTGAAAAACCTGATGGGAGAGGAGTATTTTTGATGCGACATCTTGCCGATGAAGTTTTGTTTGAGAGAGATGGTGCTACTGTTATTTTAAAATTTTATTTATAAAATGATTTCCTTTTTTTTTGAAGATATTGAAAATTTAAACCTTCCTGAGAAAAAAATTATTAAATGGTTAGATACGATAGTTGAAAAATATAATTTTATACAAGGCGATTTATCTTATATTTTTGCATCTGACCAATATATTTTAGAAATAAACAAACAATATCTTAACCACGATTATTTTACCGATGTTATAACTTTTGATTATACCGAGAGCAATATTATTTCAGGAGATATTTTTATTAGTGTAGATAGAGTAAAAGAAAATGCTGAGTCTTTTGGTGTTAATTTTATTGATGAATTATTAAGAGTTATAGTTCATGGTACCTTGCATTTAATAGGTTTTAAAGATAAAACTGATATTGAAAAACAAGAGATGACAAAACAAGAAGATGAAAGTTTAAAATTATTTGGTGATGTTGAATAAGTATGATGTTATAGTAGTAGGAGCGGGGCATGCCGGTAGTGAGGCAGCAGCAGCAGCAGCAAATATGGGTTCGTCAACTCTTTTGATTACAATGGATATGACAAAAATTGCCCAAATGTCATGTAATCCTGCAATAGGAGGAATTGCAAAAGGGCAGATAGTTAGAGAGATTGATGCTCTTGGAGGATATACAGCAATTGTAACAGATAAATCTACCATACAATTTCGAATGCTTAATCGTTCAAAGGGTCCTGCAATGTGGAGTCCACGGGCACAATGCGATAGAATGTTGTTTAGTTTAGAGTGGCGTAAGCAGTTGGAGCAAATTAAAAACCTTGATTTTTTTCAAGATTCTGTTATGTCATTAATTATAGAAGGAGATACAGTAACAGGAGTTGTTACTAAAATGGGATTTAAGTTTTATTCAAAATCAATTATTCTTACAAACGGAACTTTTCTCAACGGATTAATGCATATTGGTTCAACACAATTGCAAGGGGGTAGAATGTCGGAACCATC
>CAYRJP010000192.1:0-4897 GCA_964424425.1 uncultured Bacteroidales bacterium
ATGAAAATAAATGCAGGAATGTTAGTTGCTTTGGGAATTCATATTCTAATAACCATCTTGTTTTTCTTAGACAAGGAATATTTTTTCTTGGGTTTTTTAGGATTAGCTGTAGTGTCAGCAAATGTTATTGGTATCTTATTAATAAAATTTAATATGCAAGCAGGTTATAAAATATTTATGTTTTCCAGTATTATTTTAATGCCTATTGGATTAATAGGAGCAATATTTGGCAGAAAAGAATTGGATAAACTTACAGAAAATAAATTTAATGAATCTCTTAAAAATTGAATAATAATAAATTACCCTTAACTCTGCAATTGTAAAAATTTGACAGTCATGGTGTGAGTTTTTTTTAAAAGCATCATATTTATTATATAAATATTTTTAAATTAACAATTTATACCAGACTTAAAAAATACAAGATAAGTTTTGCAGTTTTAAAAGGTTTAATACATTAATCCTATTAAAATAAAAACATAAAATGAAAAACTCAGAACAACAATTAGAATTGTGTAAAAAATGTAAAAATCAAAAGTTTGATAGTAATAATAAAGTTATATGTCAACTTACAAATGAGAAACCGGATTTTGAAGGAATTTGTCAACATTTTGTAGAAGAAACCAAACATGAAAGTTACGCTGATATTAAGCAAACACAAGAAACCAGAAAAAAGGAAGCATATAAAATAAAAAATTCTTTATCAAATATTTATATTATAGGAGGTTATGTTATATTAGCTATAAGTTTAATAACTCTGATTTTAATACAAAGTTTATTTTTGTTTCCCGGAGCTTTATTTTTACTATATATTGGCTATTGGCAAAAAGACAGAGAAGCTATTATTATATTTGATAAATATATTCAAATTAAAATTGCACCTCTATCTGCAATTAAACATATAAAATATGAGGATATAACAAGAATTAAAGTTATTTCTAAAAAAAGAGTATTAATATATGAAACAATTAATGGGAAAAAAGAAAAGAAAACATATCTTCCCGTTTCACTTTTATCAGATAATGATAGAAACGATTTACTAAATAAGCTAAATATTTTAACACGTTAACTTTTGTTATTATAAAAATTTTATATTTGAAAATAATGTTAAAATAAAACATATGAAAAAAGCAATATTAATGATATTGGACGGTTGGGGAATCGGCGACAAATCGAAATCCGATGTGATAGCAACCGTTGGAGCACCCAATATTGAAGATATCGAAAAAAAATATCCTAACGCACAATTACTCACAAGCGGCGAAAAAGTAGGACTTCCCGACGGACAGATGGGAAATTCGGAAGTCGGACATCTTAATATCGGGGCAGGAAGAGTTGTTTATCAAGATTTGGTGAAAATTAACCTTGCCATAAAAGACAAAAGCATTGAGCAAAATAAAGTTATTACCGAAGCATTTACTTATGCAAAAGAGAACAATAAAGCAGTTCATTTTCTCGGGCTTATAGGTCCCGGCGGAGTTCATGCAATGACAAATCATCTTTTGGCACTTTGCGATATTACGCAAAAATATAATCTTAACAAGGTATTTATTCATGCTCTTACCGATGGCAGAGATACCGACCCTCGCAGCGGACTCGGTTATATGAAAGAAGTTGTTGATAATATTGAAGGCACTAATGTGAAAATTGCTTCAATGATTGGACGTTATTACACAATGGACAGAGATAAACGTTGGGAGAGAATAAAAGAAGGTTATGACCTTATGGTTCACGGTAAAGGAACAAAATCAACCGATGTGTTAAAATCAATCGAAAAATCGTATGCCGAAGGATTAACCGATGAATTTATTAAACCCGTAGTAATGGTTGATGATAACGGTAATCCTGTGGGAACAATAAACGAAGGCGATGTGTTTTTCTGTTTTAATTTCAGAACCGACCGCTTACGCCAAATAACAACTGTTCTTACTCAACAAGATATGCCTGAGTATGATATGAAAACCATTCCGCTGCATTATGTTACTATGACTACATACGACGAAAATTTTAAAGGTATTCATGTGGCATTTACAAAAGACAACGTCAAAAATACTATTGGCGAAGTTATTTCAAATGCAGGACTAAAACAGTTACGTATTGCCGAAACCGAAAAATATGCTCACGTTACGTTTTTTATGAACGGCGGCAGAGAAGAGGAATTCCCCGGAGAAAAACGAATACTTATAAATTCACCGAAAGTAGCAACTTACGATTTAAAACCTGAAATGAGTGCATTTGAAGTTAAAGATGCTCTAGTTGAAGAGTTAAACAAAGGTGAAGTTGACTTTGTGGCAGTGAATTTTGCCAATGGTGATATGGTAGGACATACAGGAATTTACGAAGCAATAGCAAAAGCCGTAAAAGCTGTTGACCAATGTGTAGGCGAAGTTGTGGAAGCAGCTCGCAAAAACAAATACGAAGTGGTAATTATTGCCGACCACGGAAATGCCGACAATGCAGTAAATCCCGATGGCTCACCAAACACGGCACATTCATTAAATCCTGTTCCCATTATTGTTGTTTCCGACAATATAAAAAAGGTGGAAAACGGTATTCTTGCTGATGTAGCTCCTACTATTTTAACTTTAATGCAACTTGAAATTCCAAAAGAAATGACAGGAAAAGTATTGGTAAGTTAATAAAATATAACTCTCATAGTTTAAAGCCTTTATCGTATATTCGGTATTGGCTTTTTTTGTGGTTGTATGTTACGTATCATATTTTACAACTTTTTATTTAATAAATATTTAAAGTAAAAACCGTTAAATTTGTTATTCGTGTATTCGTAATATTATTTATAATAACATAAAATCTAAAACACATGAAAAATATCGGTTTAATGGTAATTGCACTTGTCATATTAACGGCATGCAATCAAAAAAGCAGGAAAATAAACTATCCTATGGCAAAAAAAGTAGATACCGTAGATGTATATTTCGGACATAAAGTTGCCGACCCTTATCGTTGGCTCGAAGATGATAACAGCGAAGAAACAAAAGCGTGGGTTAAAGCCGAAAATAAAGTTACACAAGAATATCTTGCTCAAATTCCTTTCAGAGATAAAATAAGAGAAAGATTAACACAATTGTGGGATTATCCTAAAATTTCGGCTCCTTTCAAAAGAGGCGGACACTATTTTTTGTTTAAAAATGACGGACTTCAAAATCAAAGTGTTGCTTATATTATGGATGAACTCGGAGGCGAAGAACGTTTAATTTTAGACCCTAATAAACTGTCGGATGACGGCACCGTTGCTTTAACAAATTTTGCTCCATCCGAAGACGGTAAATATATCGGATACGGAATCTCTCGCGGCGGTTCGGATTGGCGTGAACTTTTTGTAAAAGACATTGCAACAGGCAAAGACCTTGACGACCATATTATGTGGGCAAAATTTTCGAATATATCATGGTTCAACGACGGATTTTTTTACACTCGCTATCCCGAACCTGAAAAAGGTGAAGAACTAAAAGGAGTAAACAGCAACAGCAAAGTATATTATCACAAAATAGGAGACCCGCAAAATCAAGACAAACTGATTTACGAAGACCCGCAACATCCCGATTGGGGATTTTCAGCAGGTATTACCGAAGATGGCAAATATTTAATTATTTCGGTTACTCAATCAACATCAGGTAATGCATTGTATATTAAAAACCTTGAAAAAGATGATGATATTGTTAAAATAATAGAAACTTTTGACAACGATTATTGGGTTGTTGACCACAACAACGGCAAACTATTGGTTTTAACAAATTACAATGCACCCAAATATAAAGTTATATCTATTGATGTAAATAATTATTCGCAAGACAAATGGACAGATTTTATTCCCGAAAAGGAAGGGGTATTACAATCGGTTTCTGTTTTGAGTGACAAAATAATAACCAAATATCTTAAAGATGCACATAGTCATGTGGAGGTTTATAACCTTGACGGTAAATATCTTTACGACCTTGAATTGCCGATATTGGGAACAGTCAGCGGATTTAGGGGAGAAAAAGAAGACTCTATAACATTTTACACAATCACATCGTTTACCACACCGGCTACCGTATATAAATACAATGTTATTACCAATAAATCGGAAAAATATCAAGAAACAAAAGTTGATTTCAACGCCGATGATTATGTAACCAAACAAGTATTTTATACAAGCAAAGACGGAACAAAAATACCCATGTTTATTGTTCACAAAAAAGGCATTAAAATGGATGGTAACAATCCCGTATTACTTTACGGATACGGAGGTTTCAACATTAGTTTAACTCCGTCATTCAGTGTAGGACGA
This sequence comes from uncultured Bacteroidales bacterium, assembly GCA_964424425.1. Taxonomy (GTDB): domain Bacteria; phylum Bacteroidota; class Bacteroidia; order Bacteroidales; family SZUA-534; genus GH45. Next base: position 4,289 of record CAYRJP010000192.1, read on the forward strand.
TTAATTTTATTGGAACAAGGTGTTATTTACGCACAAATGAATCTTCGTGGTGGAGGCGAATATGGTCAAGAATGGCATAAAGCAGGAACAAAAATGCACAAACAAAATGTTTTTGACGATTGCATTGCCGCAGCCGAATATCTTATTAACGAAAAATATACATCGAAAGGTAAAATTGCACTGCAAGGCGGTTCAAACGGAGGTTTACTTGTTGGAGCAGTTGTAAATCAACGTCCCGACCTGTTTGGCGTTGCTTTGCCTGCTGTGGGAGTTATGGATATGTTGCGTTATCATAAGTTTACAATCGGACGTTATTGGGCTACCGACTATGGAACAAGCGAAGACAGCGAAGAGATGTTTAATTATTTGATAAGTTATTCGCCCGTTCATACCGTAAAAGATAATGTTGAATATCCGGCAATACTTGTTACCACTGCCGACCACGACGACCGTGTGGTGCCGGCTCACTCATTTAAATACATTGCTACTTTGCAAGAAAAATATAAAGGAAACAATCCCGTGCTAATCAGAATTGAAACAAAAGCAGGTCACGGAGCAGGAAAACCCACTGCAAAAATTATTGATGAATATACCGATTTATATTCATTT
>CAYRJP010000193.1:0-4883 GCA_964424425.1 uncultured Bacteroidales bacterium
GTTTTGAAAAAATTGTGTTAACACAAACTTAACATTGAAAAAACAATAAATTAATTTAAGTAACAAAAAATTAATATATTATTGCGGTGAAATTTTTATTAATTAAAACTGAGAATAATGAATAATTTTAAGTTACTCTTTTTAGTGTTTATGTTATTAACATTTTTCGGTGTTTCGGCACAAGATTCTACGCAAGTAAAAAATAAACCTTGGTATGCAAAAGGTGAATTGTCGGGTAAAATTTTTGCAAATTTTCACACTTCGGCTTCCGATATAGGCACTCACAATGCTTTTGAAGTTCGCCGTGCATATTTCGGATACAAAGTAAATATCGACCAACATTTTGCAGCAGGCGTTAAATTAGATATAGGTAACCCTACCGATTTTAAAATGAGCACAGGCGATTTGGTTGTGGGACGTAGGTTTGCTTTCTTTAAAAATGCATATTTACAATATAAATACAATAATTTTAAAGTAAAATTCGGTATTGCCGATGCCTTTCAATTTAAAGTTCAAGAAAAATTTTGGGGGTATCGCTATATTTTGCCCAGTTATCAGGACATGTATAAATTTGGTTCAAGTGCTGATATAGGAATGTTTATGTCGTATAAATTTGCCGATTGGGTTAGTGCCGATTATTCGTTGAACAATGGCGAAGGTTACGGATATATTCAAAACGACGACCAACTGAAAAATACTTTGGGAGTAACGGTTAAACCTATTGATTTTTTAACATTGCGAGTTTACGGCGATATTTACGGACACAGTGACACAAGCCAAATATCGTTGGCAACTTTTGCGGGAGTTAAGTTTAGCAAGTTCAGTATAGGAGCAGAGTATAATTATCAGCAAAATCATAAATCTATTGATAAACAAAATTTTTACGGATACTCTGTTTACGGCAAGTATAATGTAATTAAAAATATGAATGTATTTGCCCGTTTCGACCATTTACAATCCGATGTTGTTGATAGTTCTGTTGACACGAATCCGTGGAATTTAAGCAAAGACGGCGATTTTATTATCGGTGGAGTTGAGTATTGTCCCATAAAAAATGTTAATCTTGCTTTAAACTATCGTTACACAATGCCAAAAGATAATACTATTGATGATATTCAATCTATCTATGTAAATGTTCAGGTTAAGTTTTAATTTATTTACATAATCATTAACTCCGTTGTTAATCTGTTTTTGGCAAGTTTATATTGAATTTGAATTTACTGAAGCCTGATTAACAATAGAATAGAGTAGCAACTTTAAAAAGGCATTTATACAAATTCAGTGACTATTTATTTATAATAGTATTTAATAAAAATGGGGTTATAACAAACTGTTGATTGAAGTTACTCTACTATTTGTTTGACAATATTTTTTGCATCGGCATATTTTATCAGCAATTTTTCGGCATAATCAAGAGCCGGCTGTAAATCATCTTTTCCTGTATAACCGTTAATATTAACAAATAATGTTGCTGTTTCAAGTCTGATGGCAGTTCGCACCTCATCGCTTGTGGGAGTGCCTATTGCTCCTTTATTGTCTCGCAATACAGGCAAGTTATGAATATTTATTTGTCCTCTGCCTATTCCTTTATACGGTTCGTTTTCTTTACCGATGCCGGCTTCAACATCACCTTCGATAAAGTCGGCATCAAAAGCCCCTATTGAATAACCTGTTTTCAACGACAGCAAATTTACCAAATCAACCAGTGTATTTATTTGATATAAACTGTCACCTTTAACTATCCGTCTCATTAATGCTTCGGCTGCCGGACGATACCTGCCGGGCTTTTTACCGCAAGCCAAATACATTTTTCGTGTAGCCTCAATTTGTTTATTAATTTTTATAGTTTCAAGAGTATATTTCTTGCGTATTTCGTTACAAATATTTTCTATCTCTTTCCACAAATTGGTATTGTATTTTGAGTTTGATACATTACAAATAATTGTTCCCAAAGCCATTTGCGGGTTCTTATCTTTAAGTATATTGCTGATTTTTATATTCATTATTTTATATACCTAAATTTAGATTCTAAATCCCAAAACAGTAATATCATCTATTTGCTCTGTATTACCTCTCCACTCTAAGAGCTTTCGTTCCAATATCATTCTTTGTTCTTTAAGTGTATGATTTGATATTGAAAGTAATATACGCTTGAATTCTTTTTTTTGCATTCGTTTGTTGTTTACTCCTCCGAATTGGTCATAATAACCATCCGAAAACATATAAATAATATCATCTTTATTTATTTTTATGGTATGATTAGTAAATACTTTTTTACTATTGTAATTATAACCTATTGAAATATTATCACCTTTATATTCAATTATATTTTTGTTGTCGGATTGTTCAATAGGAACAATAAATATTGAACTGTGAGCTCCGGAAAATTGAATATTCATATTGTCATAATCAATAATTATCAAGCTCATATCCATTCCATCGTTAACAAAATGATTTTTATTTGTATTGTAAAGTAATTTTACAACTTCATCTTTCAATAACAATAATATATCCGATGCTTTTGGGATTTGTTTTAAATCATTTATAATATTATTTAACAATAAAGACCCTAATATACTCATAAAAGCACCGGGCACACCATGTCCCGTGCAATCAACAACGGCAACCAACTTAATTGTTTTTCCATCCACAACAACTTGTTTTGACCAATAAAAATCGCCGCTAACAATATCTTTCGGATGATAAATAATAAAATTTTTTGGAGCAATCGAATCAATTTCATTAGCTGTGTTTAATACAGCATCTTGAATTCTACCGGCATATTGAATACTGCTTGTTATCTGTTTTTTTTGTTCTTCAACAATTCTGTGTTGTTCAAAAAATTTATCGCGTTGTTCTTTTATTTTAGATGTTCTTTCTTCAACAATATTTTCCAAATTTATATTAGCGAGTTTAAGTTTCGATGCCAAATCTTGTGTTTCTTTAAAGAGATTTGAAGAATGTTTTGACATCATGAAAGATTGAGAAATTATAAAAATAACAAATCCGAAAGATGATAAATATATAGTATCAATAGCTTTGTTTACATATAATATATCATTAATAACGGTAGTCATTAATATTAAAAATCCCAAAGCCATAAAACCGGCTGACTTTGTTCCATTTTTTAAGGCTCTAACTACTAATATTGATGAATATATTAATGAAAGCACTATTAGTAATTGATTTATTTTAAGATATTTTGTAAAAATATCAGGTTGTGTTATTAAGATTAATACAGAAAAAATAATATCAAAAATAACAATGGTATAAAAGAGCCATTTGGCATAATTATCTTTAAAATAATAATATATAAATAATATAAACAGTAAGCTGCCTACCGAAAGATTTAAATATTCAACCTTAATAAGATTTATCCAATTGAACGACGGAAAAAAATCAAGTAATAATATTTCATCAACAATGAGAGTTCGAATAATAATGATAATACAAAACAGACCGAAAAAAAGTGCAAATACAAAGTTTTTATTTAAATAATAAAAACTAAGATGATAAAATGATATTATTAGCATTATTCCAATAATAAGAATTGAAATTTGCATATTTCGAGTCCATACTTTATTTATTTTGTCATGTGAGCCAATTTTATTAAAATTATTCCATATTCCTGCTTTAGCATAATTATAATTCGATACTTGAATTATCAATTCTATGGTATCATTTGTTGAAGTAAAATTAACAACATCGGCTTTGTACCCTGAAATTGCTTTTGTTTTGTTGGTGCTGACAATGCCTGCTTTAATTTTTTCTTTTCCGTCAATAAATAGTTTATAAGCAGTGCCGATTCCTCCTATTCTAATACCAAAATCAATATAACCTGTATCTTTTAATATTATTGCTCTGTAGGTAGCAGCTCCGTGAGGTGGTAATTTTTTATTATTTATTGTTACCGACGACCAATTGCCCGGCACTTTAATATATATTAAAAAATCATGATTTACATTATTAAAATCATTTGGTGTTAATAACCGATTCCAATAAAATTCCCATTCTCCCGTAAAATCAATTATTCCGATATCATTAATATTCTTACCTCTTATATCTAAAACTCCATTTTCAAATCTTATATTACTATTTGCAATAGTTAGTTTTATTAAAAGAATAAGAATAAGTGATAATGAAAACTTCATATATTTTAATATTTTTTTAGCAAATTTTATATTAACATACCATTTAAAGTTATAAAATATATATAGAAAACAAAATTTAATTTCCACTTGTTAATCTATGATTGTTAGGTTATGGAATTTATAAATTAACAAAAAAAGTGCTATCATTCAGTATTACACCATTAATTTATTATCTATTATTTCGTTTATTTCAAAAATATTCTTAGAGCCTGTCGAAGTAATCTCCAAAATAATTCCCTGAAATAAATTCTTCTAAAGAATTGGAATAGGCTAAAAAATTAGTGCCATATTGTTAGAAAATATTGTTTTTATAGAATTAAAGCGGAGAGGTAAAAATATCTTTTACCATAGTAATAAAAAAGAGTGTGATTTTATTATAAAAGAAAAATTAACGATAATGGAAGCATATCAGGAGACAACATCAATTTTAGATATAACGGTAAAAAATAGAGAGATAGACGGACTTATTGAGGCTTTGAATATTTATAATTTATCGCAAGGTTATATATTAACGGAAGATGATGAAGATGAACTAACGATTAGTAATAAACGGATAATAATTTATCCTGTATGGAAATGGTTATTGTCGGTATGATTTATTGTAAACTAATAATAAATATGCGACAGTAAAAACATTTTGGCGAAAGCCGAAACAGTTTTAAAAACATACAGAGTAAATCATGTAACCTTGCAACCCGAGTATTTGGTTGATGATAGTAAGAATGTGGTGGT
>CAYRJP010000194.1:0-2209 GCA_964424425.1 uncultured Bacteroidales bacterium
CGCGGCGATGCTGTTTTGTAACTTACCCCTATTTGCGAACGCAACCTAGCAACCCAATACTTTAAAACCAAAGATAAATTATGCTTACTCACATAATTAGGCACAGCAAGTTCGGGATAATTCAATTCATATTTTTTTCCTGTAATAAAAGAGTATGACACCCAAAATTCCGTGTTTCGCAATGTTTTATTGTCTCTGTAAAAAAAGTCGAACCCCGACATATTGCCATATCCTGTATTATTGTAGCCTTCGGGTGTATAAAACGGTGCATCGGTAAATTTAACCAAGTGTTTATATTCTTTATAAAAAAACTCTGTTCGCAATACCCGCTCATTTTTTTCATATTGAAAATTAAAGGTATAATGGTCGGCTCGCTCGTAGGTAAGCGAATTGGTAAACAATAAAAATTCATCATCGGGGTCTTGAAAAAACCAACCGTAAGCCAGCGAAACCTGACTAAACTTTGAAAATTTATAAGCAAGCGATATACGCGGTGCAAAATCAGCTTTTTTCAAATATTTTGAATAGTCAATACGCACACCCATTCGGGTTACAAAATTGTTTGATGCATACATCTCAGCTTCTACAAAACCTGCGACACTTTTGTTTGTAAATCCTTGCTTATTATTACCCGTTGCATATTTAAAATCGGTATTGTAATTTTTATAAAATAAGTCAACACCTGTTTTTATTCTTATCTTATCGGTAACCTTTTTCGATACCTTAATTTTGGTATGACTCCCTTTTAACAACTTATCGTATTCAGCGGTATCCAACGTAATATAATCGGCATTATAAGTATATGAAAATCCTGTTGCCAAAATATAGTTGTTACCCAAATCGCCAACCCACGAACCATTTACATAAATGTTATTATTCTTCAATTTATAACTGTAATTTTCTCCGAAATTCGATTGATACAAGCTCATATTGGCTTGCTTTGCTTTACCGTAAAATTTCAATAAACCCGACTTTGCTGTTTTCAAACGATAACTTATTTCTCCTTTTACCGATTTAGGATGAGTATCCCACAAAACATATTGTGGCACCACGCTCATATAAGGTTTTAAATTATTATATCCGACAGAAGTTGTTATTGATGATTTTTTAAATGTTTTAGTAGCCGATGCATCCGCACCTACTGTCAATAGCGAAATATTCAACTGGTCTTCAACAGGCATCTCTTTGGTTTTTAAAACCAAAATACCCGACAATGCTTGTCCGTATTCGGCAGAATACCCGCCTGTGCTAAACATTGTTCCTGCAAACATAAAAGGATTGAACTGTCCTCGAACCGATAAATTTGGTGCCGATGAAGTATAAGGGACATAAACTAATGTTCCGTCGATAAATGTTTTTGTTTCGCGACTATCACCGCCTTTTACAAACAGTTTTCCCGACTCTCCTACTGTTGTTGTTCCCGGCAGTGTTTGAATTGCTCCGTAAATATTGCCGGTAGCACTTGGAGTTGTAACCATATCCAACGATGTTATGGCAATAGATTTCTTTTTGTCGCCGGCTTCAAAAGCTCCTGCCGAAATATTTACGGCAGTAAGTTCGTTAAACTTTTCTTTTAATTTTATCGAAACGGTTAATGCAGGCTTGTTAATGTTTATTGTTTTACTGAAAGATTGATATCCGATATAATCAACCTTTAATATATGTTCGCCCGATTCGTTTGTTGTGAAGGTAAAAAAGCCGTTAATATCGCTTGATGCACCGTCGTAAGTGCCTTCGATATACACATTTGCACCAATAAGAGTTACTCCTTTTGTATCGGTAATGTATCCTGTTATTTTTGTTTGCCCGCTTACTGCTGTTGCAAATAATAAAATAATCAGATTTAATAGCAGATGTCTCATTTTTTTCCTTGTTTGTAATTTTAATGACACAAACTTGCATCATTTCAATTACCTTGGAAAAAAATAGTTACCGAACTGTTATTTTTTACTGATGAATTGTAATAGTTTCTACAAATTCCTTCTGTATTTACCTCCAACTTCAAACAGAGCTTGGGTAATTTGCCCCAATGAGCAATATTTTACCGCTTCCATCAACTCTTCAAATACATTTATATTTTTCAATGCGGCATCTTTTAAACGTTTAAGGTGTATTGTCGCTTTTTCTGCATTTGCCTTATGGAAGTTTTCCAAATTAGTAAGCTGATTTTGTTTTTCCTCTTCGGTAGAACGGATAACCTCACCCGGAA
>CAYRJP010000194.1:2309-4864 GCA_964424425.1 uncultured Bacteroidales bacterium
GGATTTTGATTTTTTGCCAAACCAAGTTCGTGATTTATTATCATTTGAATAGCCATTGCCCTACGCACCGATTCTTCGGTAGGAGTGGTGATAGCCTCGTCGTAAGCATTGGTATGCAATGAGTTACAATTATCGTAAATAGCATAAAGAGCCTGCAATGTTGTTCTAATATCGTTAAACTCTATCTCTTGTGCGTGAAGCGACCGTCCCGATGTTTGAATATGGTATTTCAACTTTTGCGAACGCTCGTTGGCGTGATATTTATACTTCATTGCCTTAGCCCAGATAAGCCGTGCAACACGTCCTATTACAGCAAATTCGGGGTCGATGCCGTTGCTGAAAAAGAACGACAGATTCGGTGCAAAATCATTTATATCCATACCTCGCGATAAGTAGTATTCCACGTAAGTGAAACCATTGGCAAGAGTAAAAGCCAGTTGCGTAATGGGATTTGCCCCCGCCTCGGCAATATGATAACCCGAAATGGATACCGAATAAAAGTTACGAACACTGTTTTTTATAAAATAATCTTGCACATCACCCATCAGTTTAAGCGAAAAATCAATGGAATAGATGCAGGTATTTTGTGCCTGATCTTCCTTTAAGATATCGGCTTGCACCGTGCCTCTCACTGTTGACAGTGTCTGTTTTTTTATATTTTCATAAATATTTTTATCAAGTATTTCATCGCCGGATACACCAAGAAATTTAAGCCCCAGCCCGTTGTTGTTTTCGGGTAATTCAAAATCGTATTTCGGTAACGGAACGCCTGCTTTTTTAAATTTGTTTTCTATAATACTTTTTGCATTTTCGGTAAGGTTATTTTCAATGATATATTTTTCGCACTGTTGGTCGATTGCTGTATTTAAAAACATTGCCATCAGCACAGGTGCGGGGCCGTTAATTGTCATACTTACCGAAGTAAGATTGTGGCAAAGGTCGAATCCCGAATATAGTTTTTTTGAATCGTCAATAGTAGCAATTGAAACACCTGCATTACCTATTTTCCCGTAAATATCGGGACGCAAATCGGGATTTTCACCATATAAAGTAACAGAATCGTAAGCCGTTGAGAGTCTGTTTGCCGACAATCCTTTCGACAGATAATGAAAGCGTTTGTTTGTTCTTTCGGGACCACCTTCTCCTGCAAACATTCGCGTAGGGTCTTCGTATTCGCGTTTAAACAAAAATACTCCCGCTGCAAAAGGAAACTCTCCCGGAAAACTCTCTTTCAACATCCAACGTAACCTGTCGGAATTACAAGTAAACTTAGGTACCGATACTTTGGGAATACTATTATGCGAAAGCGATTCTGTATGTGTGGCAATTTTTATCTCTTTATCACGAACTTTAAAAATATACTCTTCGTTTTCATAAGCCTTACACTTTTCTTCCCAAGCATCAAGCAATTTACGGTTTTCGGGTTTTAATTTATCTAACCACTCCTCAATTAATTTTTTTATATCGGTTATTTCGGAACTTTCACCATCCGAAAGCATTTTTTCAGTCTCCTTTAATGCCTGTATTTTTCCTGCGATTGTCGATTGTTCAACAGCCTTACGATTGTATTTTCGCACAGTTTCGCTTATCTCCGAAAGGTATCTTGTCCGCTCGGGCGGGATAATGGTATTTTTTTCGGAAGAATAAAAAACCGATTTGGTTTGGGGAAGAATACTTTTAAACTTACTGTTTATCGTCTCTTTCAATGCAAAATAAAAATCGTTTACTCCCAGATCGAAAAACTGTGAAGCGTGAGTAAGATAAACAGGCATATCGTTAACATCCTCATTCCAAAGGTTATTGTTTCGCTGATACTGTTTTTTCACATCGCGTAAAGCATCAACAGCACCTTTTTTATCCGATTTGTTTATTGCAACAATATCGGCAAAATCAAGCATATCAATCTTTTCAAGTTGCGACGGAGCACCAAATTCGGGTGTCATCACATAAACGGCAACATCACTGTAATCAACAATATGAGTATCGGACTGCCCGATACCCGATGTTTCAAGAATAATAAGATTAAATCCCGCAGTTTTCAACACCTGTATAGACTCCCGCAAATGAGTTGATACCGTTAAATTTGCCTCACGCGTAGCCATACTTCGCATATAAACCCGCTTATTGTGTATCGAATTCATTCTGATACGGTCGCCGAGTAAAGCCCCGCCTGTCTTCCGTTTACTGGGGTCAACACTGATAATACCGATTGTAACATCGGAGTAATCCATAAGAAAACGCCTTACCAGTTCATCAACCAACGACGATTTACCTGCTCCGCCTGTTCCTGTTATACCGATTATCGGAATGTTTTCATTAATTTTTGCAGACTTTAACAGTGATTCTATTTTATCGACACCGTCATAGTTGTTTTCTAAAACAGTAATATATCGTGCAATCTTATCGGGCTGTTCAATCGTAGGTAAAGACTGCAAATCGTTGTCCTTTGCGGGAAGCGGATAATCGCTCTCTTGCAATAAAACATTTATCATTCCCTGCAAACCCAACTTACGACCATCGTCGGGCGAAAAAATACGGGAAATTCCGTAATTGTG
>CAYRJP010000195.1:0-4808 GCA_964424425.1 uncultured Bacteroidales bacterium
TTTTAACAAAGAAATAAATAATACTCAAATTGAAAATTCTAAATAAATAATTATGTTTTTTTATAATATTGATAAATGCAAAAATTTAATGTTTATAAAGAATATTATTAAATACATAATGAACTAAACTTAGCAAATAATAATATTAATTAATTTTAAAAATTATGAAAAGATTATTTTTCCTTGGATTTTTAGCAAGTATATTATTTGTATCTTGCTCAAAAGATGACGATAACAATAATAATGAAAGTACTCCATTAAAAGCAGATTTTACGGTAACTGTTACCGGAGAATCACCAAATGCCAAAGTTGCTATTGTTAATAACTCAACAGGAGCAACAACATATTCTTGGACATTTGGAGAAGGAGCTGATATATCTTCATCATCAGACAAAACTCCTGCTATTATTACCGTAGATAAATCAGGTGATTTTTCTATTAAATTAGTAGTAAAAAATAGTACAAGTGAAAAAGAATTATCAAAAAACATAACTATAAATGGCAATAATGCAATCGTTGAATATAAAGATATAGAATTTGGCTTAAATGCCGGAGATGATACATATGGCAGATTGTTTTCTTTTGAAACAGGTTTAATTTATAAAGACAATGAAATAACTAATGATAATGGTTCAAAAATTCATCTTGCTTTTGGAAGTATGTCAAATACAATGTATTATTTTGAAAGTCCGACAGTAAAAGATTATAATATTCCTAATGCTACAGAAACAAAAGTTATAAATTATGAATCAGAACCTACTATTTCAGTAGCAACTTTTGATGAAATGACTGATGATAGAGAATTATCGGGATTAACTATTGAAGGAACAAATGATAGTTTTGGAAATTCTTCGATACCGGGTACTGTTTTATTTGAGATATCAACAGGAAGAAAAGGAGTAATAAAAACTAAATCTGTTGATGATAAAAAATTAGTAGTTGATATAAAAATTCAAAAATATTAATTTTTATTATAATTGCTATATGCAACATATACCGATAAATGCTAATATTAAATATTATTAATTTTTTATTATTTGCTAAGCTGTTTCAATAGCATTTTTATATAAAGCATATAGCAATTTGTTTATAACAAAAACAATTGTATAATATAAGAAAACTTAAACATACAAATTATTCTAAATTACATAAATGACTAAATTCTTAAAAAATATTACTCTTTTTTTTATAATCGTTTTTACATTAAACTTATCAAATTGTAAAAAAGACGACCCACTGACTGTTGTAAAACCAAAAGAGTATTTTCCTGCTTTTCCGGGATCTTATTGGTATTACACCAACGGTGAGGTTTCTACCGTAAGTAAAGAGTATGTTGCCCACAGTTATCCTTTAAGTGTAAGTTCTACTGAATATTCCGAAGAAAAATTGGTTCCTTTTATTGATAATAAATATTACTTATACGAATACAATATTACTCAAAATTCAATGAAGTATCCGTTAAAACAATTACTCTTGGAAACCTTATCAAAAAAATGGATTGTAAATGAAGTTGACGGACAAAAAATTTATCGCCAAACAACTGAAAAATTAGATTCAATATACTTAAAAATGCCTGCCGTAAACGGTAAAATTGATTCTGTTAAATATAAAGATATTATTGTGGTGGTTGAATATATGGATACTCTCGGTGTAAATCGTTGGAATACTAAAGAATTTTATTCTAAAAACATAGGGCTGATAAGAGTTGATGTTAATAACCCTTACGATGTTTCGGATGCTGTTATTCTTAAACAGTTAACACATTATCATATAAATAATTAAAATCTTAATAGATAAATTCCATCAATCAGGGTAAATATGGTTTTCCCGTTTTACTACACCGGCGAAGTTGCTTTTTACAAATCAAAAGATTTTGACATCAACTTATTTTATAATACTTTAAAAAAAGAAGCTGTTAACAGTAGCACAACATCCGATAAATTAACTCTTTTTGTTCCTTTTTCATTAACAAAAATTCCCGTAAAGGTTTATTTTTCAATAATTGACGATGATGTAACCATTTATTGTAAATATCAAATATCGTTATTTGAAAACAATACGGGATTATTGTCTTCGTTTCTGTTAGCAGGATTTTTTTACTATTTTAATTCCACATTCTGGTCTATTGTAACACTATTGGCAGGTTTTTCTTTTTATATTTTTAATCTTATAATAATTTCACGAAAAATAAAACAACTGATAGAAAAAACTGTAAACAGAGATGCCGATGCAGCAGAACCCGTATTATGGGAAAAACAACAAAAATGGATAAAAACGCCCGGCGTATGTCCCGCTTGCGGTGAAAAAATAAATCCATACTCAAAAAAATGCTTAAACTGCGGCTTGACTTTAAAAGGTAAACACTCTGCAAAAAAATATTCGAACACAACAACTACATACAAACAAAACATTAATTATACATTAACAAAAGACAGGAAATGAGACGGATAACAGCAAATATTATTTTTCCCGTAACATCTCCTCCGCTGAAAAACGCTTACTTAGAAATAGACGACAACGGAACAATTACAGCAATTAAACATTTGCCACACAATAAAGAAATTGCAGGACTTGAATATTACAACGGAGCATTAATTCCCGGGTTTATTAATGCCCACTGCCATTTGGAACTGTCACATTTAAAAAACAGGATAGAAGAAAAATCGGGTTTGTCAAACTTTGTATCGCAAGTGCAAAAACTACGTAAAACTCCCGATAGTGATGTTTTTAAAAAAATTGATGCTTCGTTGAAATTTATGTGGTCACGAGGAATTAACGGCTTGGGCGATATTGTAAATTATTATCCCGCTATTGCCGAAAAACAAAAACATAAATTGCTGATTCACAACTTTATAGAGCTTTTTAACGAATCAAATATTTCCGATAAAGATATTATTATAAAAGGACAAAATATAATCAATGATTTTCTGAAAAATAAATTTAATACCTCTCCTTCCCCCCACTCTATTTACGGAACATCAAAACAGTTAGTAAAAAATATCATTGCAAATTTTGATAATAAAAATATTACTTCAATACATTTTTTTGAAAGCCGGCATGAAACCGGTTTTCACGAAAGTGAAATTATTAATTACCTGAATACCTTAGCTGCATTTGATAAAATCCTTTTGGTTCATAATATTTATCTTAATAAACACTTTTTAGGCAGGTTAAAAAAAAAGACTGCATTATTTAAAAAGCTGGTTTTTGTATTAAATCCAAATTCAAATTTGTATATAAAATCAAAACTTCCCGATATTGATATGTTTTATAATGAAAAACTGAATATCTGTTTGGGCACAGACAGTTTAGCATCAAACCAATCGCTGTCGATACTTGATGAGATGAAAACCATAACAAAACATTTTCCCGATATTCCGTTTGAAACAATATTGCAATGGGCAACAATAAACGGAGCAAAATCTCTGAATTTTGATGATGTTTTAGGCTGTTTTGAAAAAAATAAAACTCCCGGAGTATTGTTATTGTCAGGATATGATTTTAAAAATCAAAAACTTACCGAAAAATCAAGAATTGAAAGGTTGATTTAACTTTTAATTTACTTTATTCCGTTTTCTTTTAATATTTTAACCAACGACGGTGTATAATACGATATAAATTTTGGATACAATTCTTTTAAATAATTGTATAATTCAATAAATGCCTGCTCGGTATTATCACTATTAAATTTATCTTTAAATTGTTCAAGATGTGCAATAAATTGCTTGTGTTTTTCTCTGAAATACGAATAATCAAGGTCTTTAACACTATTTACAAGCATTTTTTCTTTTAAAAGATAAGCATCGGCAAAATGTACCAACGAAAAATACAGTTTATTGCCTTTTTCTTTAAATGTTCCGTTTTCAATGCTTTTCCCCAATTCATTTACTATTGATAAAAACTTACGATGTTGCTCATCAACGGTTTCCAATCCTACACTATATTCCGATAACCATTTTATTGCTGTCTTTTCCATCATTATTTTTTTTATATTCACGGTTAATCAAACTTAGTGCAATAATTATTATATTACAATGACTAAAATCATATATTCAGCAATATTATAGTGTTTATGCTTCAATAATTTTATTCCTAAAAATATTAATCAATATTAAAGCATAAGTAATTATAAAATTAACTATTTTAGTTTCTTCCAAACATATTAATACTATGAATAAACTAACTATAAATGAGCAATATATACAACGTAAAATATTCAAATTGCGAAACCAACAAGTAATGCTAGATAAAGATTTAGCAGATTTATATGAAGTAAAAACAATAAGATTAAGGGAACAAGTTAAAAGAAATAAAAAAAGATTTCCAAATGATTTTATGTTTCAACTTACAAATGAAGAGGTTGAGTTTATGGTATCGCAAAATGCGATACCTTCCAAACAATATCTTGGTGGGCACTTACCACTTGTTTTTACTGAACAAGGAATATTTTTTGACGGACAAATTTTTGACGCTTATATCTTTGTTTCAAATCTGATAAAATCATCTAAAAAATCTATTATTCTAATTGACAATTACATAGATGAAACTGTTTTAACTTTATTTAGTAAAAATCAGGAAATTACGGTAACTATTTTTACAAAAAATATTTCAAGACAATTAAAACTAGATATAAAAAAATATAATGAACAATATAAACCTATAATTATTAAATCATTCTCATCTTCTCACGATAGATTTCTAATAATTGATGACAAAAAAATTTATCATTTTGGTGCAAGTTTAAAAGACCTTGGTAAAAAATGGTTTGCTTTTTCAAAATTTGATATAGAAGCTATTGAAATTTTAAA
>CAYRJP010000196.1:0-4806 GCA_964424425.1 uncultured Bacteroidales bacterium
TACAAACTTTAAGAACTTTCAACTACCTAAACATTAAGGAATTAAGAAAATTAAGTTGTTAGAAAATTAAGTTTTTACCACAAAGAACACAAAGTTTCACAAAGATTTTAAATGCTTTTACCGCTAAGACGCAAAGACGCAAAGGGTTTTTTGTCCACAAATTACACAAATTTTCACTAATTTATTTTTTATTACTTATTATCGCATTTTGGCATTAAATCATTGTATCATTACATCATTGTATCATTAAAAAACTTTCAACTTTCAATTACCTAAACATTAAGGAGTTAAGAAAATTAAGTTTTTACCACAAAGAACACAAAGTTTCACAAAGATTTTAAATGCTTTTACCGCTAAGACGCAAAGACGCAAAGGGTTTTTTGTCCACAAATTACACAAATTTTCACTAATTTATTTTTTATTACTTATTATCGCATTTTGGCATTAAATCATTGTATCATTACACCATTGAACCATTATATCATTAAATAATTGTATCATTTTCTTCGTTGCGTGCTCGGCTTCGACAAGCTCAGCCTCCGTGCTTATTTCTGCATCCTCCTGAGGCGGACAAGTTTTTGGCATTATCGCATTATTGCATTATTGCATTATCGCATTACATCATTGAACCATTGTATCATTGTATCATTGTATCATTAAATAACTTTCAACTAATTACATCATTCATTCATTATTTTTGTTTGTTTATTTATTGATTCTTGGTGAATAGCTTTAAAAATCTGAATAATAAACTCATCGCTAAGATTATGTTTTTGTGCCTTTTCAAGAATTTTAGTTAAAATCTGTTGCCAACGGTCGGGTTGGAAGATAGTAATATTATTTGTCTTTTTATACTCACCTATTTTTTCAACCACTTTCATTCTGTCATCAATTATTTGCAAAATATTACTGTCGTATTTGTCAATTTCGTGACGTAAATCTTCAAGGCTATTTGATAATAAAGAGTCGGAAGAACTTACAGTTCTTAAAATTAAACTGTCGAGCAGTTTCTTTAAAGCATCGGGAGTAATTTGCTGTTTGGCATCGCTCCACGCCTTGTCGGGATTAATATGCGATTCGATAATCAATCCGTCGTAGTTTAAGTCCATTGCTTTTTGCGATATTTCAAGCAATATGTCACGTCGTCCGCCTATATGACTAGGGTCGCAAATCATTGGAATATCAGGCATTCTGCGACGCAATTCAATGGGCAACTGCCATTGCGGAGTATTACGATAACGAGTTTTATCGAAAGTAGAAAATCCGCGATGAATAGCTCCTACTTTACTTATTCCTGCACCTTGAATACGCTCTATTGCTCCAATCCATAAATCAACATCGGGATTAACGGGATTTTTCACAAACACGGGAATATCAACACCTTTAAGAGCATCGGCTAGTTCTTGCATAGCAAATGGATTTGCCGATGTTCGTGCTCCAATCCAAATTATATCAACACCCATACGCAAGGCTTCATAAACATGCTTTACATTAGCAACTTCCGTTGATACTTTCATTCCTGTTTCTTGCTGCACAAGTTTAAGCCATTCTAAACCAATACTTCCCACTCCTTCAAAAGAGTTCGGGCGGGTTCGCGGTTTCCAGATGCCTGCTCTAAACAAATTTACTCCGTAATTTTTAAGTTGCTTTGCTGTTTCCAATACTTGTTCTTCCGACTCTGCACTACAAGGTCCGGCAATTACCAAAGGTCTTTCTGTTTCAGGTAAACCCCATCCTTTAAAAGGGTGTTCTAATATTGCATTCATATTTTTTCTTTGTGAAAAGTTAAAAAATTTATTTTAATAATACTCTTTTTATTTTATTTGATTCTTTTATTAATAAATAAACACTCTCATTTTTAATTTTTTATATAGATTATAATAATTTATTTTTATTTACTGCATAAAACACTAAGTTACACAAAGGCTTTATATATTATTTATCGCTAAGACGCTAAGACGCTAAGCCGCAAAATTTTTTTGTCCACAAATTACATTAATTAACACTAATTTATTTTTATTACTACAAAGTGCCGATCACTGAGCACTTTGATAAACTCAGTAACCACTTGTCGAAGTGACTTTTGCAAATTAGCACTATTCTTCGTTGTAAGTTCAGCTTCGACAGGCTCAGCCTCCATAGACTCTTAACTCTTTTCACCTCTGTAAATCCTCCCGAAATACTTCTCCGAAAAAATCGGAGTAAACAGGGATAAACTCTCAAGGGGACACTGTCTTCGATTTAGCATTGTTGCTTAATTTCATTATTGTATTAAATCATTACATCACTGTATCATTGTATCATTGTATCATTGTATCATTGTATCATTGTATCATTAAATAACTTTCAACTCATTATATTAACTGTAACTCTGTCTATTGCTGTTTTTAGCGTTTGTTGTGAACTACAAAGAGATATTCGCACATAGCGATTACCGTTGCTTCCAAAGATTCCACCCGGCGTAACAAATACTTTTGATTCATATAAAACTTTATCAGAAAATTCAAAAGAGTCGGAATAACTATCGGAGATACGTGCCCACACAAACATTCCCGTTTGATTTTTATCGTATCGTGCATTTAAAATATCAAACAATTGCCAAACTGTTTCGCGGCGTTTTTTATATTCACTGTTAATTGAATTATACCAATCCCAAGAACTCTCTAATGCTTTGGCGGCAGCAAGTTGCACCGGCTTATACATTCCCGAATCCATATTGCTTTTTATTTTCAGGATATACGAAATATATTTGGCATTTCCTGCAACCATTCCCACTCTGAAACCCGCCATATTGTGCGATTTACTCAAAGAATTTAACTCAATGACAATATCTTTTGCTCCTTCAACCGCAAGGATGCTCAACGGACTGTCATTCAATATAAAGCTGTAAGGATTGTCATTACAAATAAGAATATTGTGTTTTTTACCGAAAGCAATCAATTTTTTGTAAATATTTGCGGAAGCGTATTGCCCCGTAGGCATATTGGGATAATTTACCCACATAATTTTAACGTCGGTTAAATTTTCTTTCTCCAAAGCATCAAAATCGGGATACCAACTGTTTTCGGGTAATAAATCGTAATTAATAATTTCAGCCCCGACAATTTTTGAAACAGCACTATAAGTAGGATATCCGGGGTTTGGCACAAGCACTTTGTCGCCTTTGTTTAAAAAAGCCATTGAAATGTGCATAATTCCCTCTTTTGAACCCATAAGCGGTAGAATTTCGGTATCGAAATTCAATTGCACATTGTAAAAACGTTTATACCATTCGGCGAAAGCCTTACGCAATTCGGGAATACCTTTATAACTTTGATAACCGTGGTTATCAAGGGTATTAACGGCATCAACAAGTGTTTTGAGTGTTTCGCTTGACGGCGACATATCGGGGTTTCCAATTCCCAAATTTAGAATATTATCGCCGTTACGATTCATTTGCTCTATCTCTTTCAGCTTACGCGAAAAATAGTATTCTTGAACTAGGTTTATTCTATCTGCCGATTTTATCATTTTTCCCTATTGGTTATGAATATTTTCCAATGATTTAATTCCGTATTTGTATTCTCCTAGAATTTGCAAATCGACAATTAACGGTTGAATTGCCGAAAGAGCTTGTTGATAGCGTTTATAATTATCGAAAGTAACATCAACATAAAAAAAGTATTGAAACTCTTTACCCACAATGGGCATCGATTGTATTTTGGTTAAGTTAAGATTGTAAAAAGCCAATACACTCAATACTTGCGAGAGGCTGCCTGTTTGGTGCGGCAAACTAAAACAGAGAGATGATTTTGTGATATTTGCAGGGGTTTCGTCGTTACAATCCTTATGAGTTAAGATTAAAAAACGGGTATAGTTTCGTTTGTTGGTTTCAATACTTTCGGCAAGAATTTCGAGACCAAACAGTTCAGCGGCAAGCGAACTTGCAATTGCACCTTTATTTACAAGTTTTTTTTCGCTTATTTTTCGTGCACTAAGAGCCGTATCGGCAGATTCCACAAGTTTAATATCGGGATATTGTTTAAAAAACTTTCTACTTTGAGCGATAGCCATATAGTGAGAATGCACTTCGGTAAGGTCTTTGATTTTTTGTCCGGGTAAAGCAAGCAAATTTTGTTTTACACGCAAATACTCCTCGCCTATAATTTTCACGGGCGACTCTTTTATTAAAACATAGTTAGGGATTAAACTTCCGGCTACGGTATTTTCAATAGCCATAATACCAAAATCTATCTCTTTGTGAGTTAATAAATCGGTAATATTTTCAAATGTTTCACACGATTTTACTTCAACTTGTGAAGTTTTAAAAAACCTGCGTGCTGCTATTTCGTGAAAGGCTCCTTGCCCGCCTTGAATGGCTACTATTTTTGTTTCTACGGCAGTTAAATTATTGTTTTCCATAATATAAAGCAATAAAAAAACCCCGCTTTATTTAAGCGGGGTTTTTGTTTATTATTAAATAACATTAGTTACATATATAAGAACCCCGCTTTATTTCTCCAAAAATAAAAAAAGAAAAAGTTAAAAAAAGAAATATGGTTAGCGAAGTTTGTCATTGTTATAAAATGTAAATTTTTATTCGTATAAAATTATATTTTTAAATATTCATAATTAATTTGATTACAAATATGAATGATATTTTTTAATCGACAAACATTTTTTTTTATTTTTTTTATTTATAAAAGTATAACTGTTTAAAAATTAAGAATATCACATATTTTAACCTAAATTAGAACTTCGAAAATACAAGTCAATCTTTGCTAATTTAAGAAATTTTAAGATTCAATTTGAATATATTTTTTCAAT
>CAYRJP010000197.1:0-4754 GCA_964424425.1 uncultured Bacteroidales bacterium
GACACTACCTCAACAATATCGGCGGCATCAAATATTTTGTCTATGGTTTCCTTGTTTATCATTTTGTTTATCAGTAAATTAAAAGAGTAGCTTTTGTTTGAAAATCAAAATGTGAAGATACAAATTAACTTGTATTATTCATCTGATTATAATTAAATTTTCAATGGTCAACCGGAACATCCTGTATGCTAATTTACACTTCCATTTGTGATTTTTTGCATACTACCTTACACTTTTTTTATAATGCTCACAATATCGGGCAGATTAATATCCATTAGTTTAAGATTATTGCTAATTTCATTATCCTTTTGTTGCAATTTTTGATAGGCTTTATTTATCACTTCGGCTTTTTCGTTATCATTTTCCAGATTTTCTATCGGCTTAAAATCCCGCTCGGCATATTTGATAAAATACAAATCTTTTTCGTGAAACTCCTCTTCAAAATAGAGTTCCATTACCATGGCGTCTATTATGTCTTCAAATACTTCGAAGGGTGGAGTGTTTTCTTCCCTTTTTTCAGAGGAGTCTCCGAAGGTTGAGGTGTTTCCTTCCCCTCTTTCAGAGGGGTGCCCGAAGGGCGGGGTGTTTAACAACTTCTTACAGTAATTTTCTAGCTCCATTAAAACCGAATTAATTTCTTTTTTTATCCGTTTATCTTTGAAATGGATAACATTCAGACCAAGATTTTTCAGGTATTCATCTCTTATTGCGTCGTATTCTGCTTTGGTATCGTGGCTGCTACCGTCAATCTCAACAACCAAGTCAATAGCAGGGCAATAAAAATCAACAATATAATTACCTATAATTTTCTGACGGTGAAAGTCCAAACCAAGAAATTGTTTGTTTTTAACGGCTTTCCAAAATAATACTTCCGATAATATTCCTTGCTTGCGTAGAGCTTTTGCCCGTTCTTTGAGTTTGGGGTTGTAGGGTAGTTGTTTGTATTTTCTGAACACCCCGTCAGGCTTCGCCTGCCACCCCTCTAAAAGAGGGGGTTTTTTTAGGAAAATGATATAATCGACAAGGGTTTCAAAAGGTGCTGTTTTGTATGTAACAAGTATTGGTATTTGTTTTAGATATGGAATGTCAAATCTTATATATCCCGAAGCCATGTGAGTTGATTCAAATTTTGTTTTATACCAAAAATATATTAGCTTAGAATTTAAAAAAGATAATAAAAATTTGAGAGGGATTTTACTATCAGTTATTAAGCTAGCTTTACCTACAAAAAAGTTATTGTAATCAATTGCGGCTTGTATTGTTTTGGTTACTCTTGCTATAACTATTTTTGTCTTGTAAAATTCATTAATTATTGCTGTAGAATATATCTTTTGAGGAATATATTCACCTTTCCAATGTATTGTATATTTTTTTATATCAGCAGTTTGTAATATAGGAAAGTATTCTTTTTTTGATTCAATAGTATTCTTTTTATATTCCTCTTTATTTATCTTTTTCTTACCGTATCCAGAAGAAGAAGTTCCCCATTTGATTTTAACAAAATCGTCAAGTTTTTTATGATTTGCTTCTATTCTTTTTAATAATATATGATTTTTTGAAAGAGGTATAAAAAAGTTATTGTTTGCTCTTTCTTTACACTGAGAAAAAGTAAAAGTAGTTTTATAAATATCTTTTATTTTTTTTGCGTTAGTAATTTTTACATAGTTATTACATTTAAAGATATTAGAATATTGCCATATTACAGTATAAGTTGCAGCTGAAATAAAAACTTTGATATAAGAAACGTCAATAATAAAATTAATTTTACGATTTAAAATAATATGTTTTCTTATTTTAAATCCAGAATCAGTAGATAAAAATTGACTTGGATTTATAAATGTTAAAACTCCGCCTAATGTTAATATTTCATCTGAACGTTCTATAAAAAATAAAAATAAATTTGGTCTTTCTTTTGCTTTGCAAAACTTATAGTTCTCTTTTTTTATTTTTTCTTGTATTTTTCTATAATCTAAATACGGCGGATTTCCAATTACCACATCAAACTCTTTAACACCGAACATCCATTCGGGGGTGAACCATTGGGCACTTTCGTGTGTGAAAGGGTTCCAAGTGCTGAGTTTATATGCCCGGCTGGTGGTATCTATATTTTGTTTATCTTTCCATACATCAAGTTCGGTTTGGAAAATTTGTTTTTGTGTTTTCAGAAATTCTTGTTTTATGGCTTCTTTTTCTTCGCCGTAGCTTTGCAAATAATTGGCTCGTAGTTTTTGAAGTTCTTTTATTTTATCTTCGTTTTGGTCATAGAGTCCGTTTCCGTTACCGGGCAGTTTTATAAGTGTATTTGCCGTAACAAACTTAAATTCAAGGTTAGGCAAAGGCTCTATTCCTCTATTGTTTTTTTCTTCATCAATATTTTCATCAACAACAAGGGTTAAGAAAGCTCGCAGCTTGGAAATTTCGGCAGCAATAGGCTGAATATCCACACCATAAAGTGAATTTTGAATAATACCTATTTTTTGAGCATATTCTACCGTTGCTGTATCCAATTTTTCTTGTAATGCCTTTTTAACTACCGGATTTTCAATTCGGGCAATTTGTCTTTCTTTCCACCATTTGGCATCGGGGTCGAGTTTTTGCAGAGCAGTAACAATTTTATGTAATACTCCCATTGGAAAAGCTCCTGAACCACAGGCAGGATCAAGCACTTTTACTTTATCCAGTGCATCAAGTATTTTCTCTTTTTCTTTTTGAGTAAATTCCGGTTTTTGCACTGTAAGTTTAAATATCGGGCGTATGCGTTCCGGGTTGATGCCTGTTTGGTTGTGCAAGTATTGTGTTAAACTTTCAATAGACATATAGTCCACAATTTCGCGTGGTGTATAAAAACTTCCTGTTGCTTTTCTGGCAGTTTCGCCGCTGTCGGGGTCAATTTCCGCCAAAAGATTTTCAAAAATCCTGCCAAGCATTTCAGGGTCAATACTTACCTCAATATCCACAGTTGAGTTTTCGTCTATTGTAAAATTGTATTTTTCAAGTTCCGTAAAGAAACTTAAAAACCATTCGTTTGGAATTTTCAGGGTATTCAAATATTCCGAGAGGCCTGTTACTTTGTTTAGTTTGTAAAAGTCGTTAATATCCGGTTCAAACAGTCCGCCGTTAAGAAAAGGGATAAGTTCGCAACCTTCGGGTAAATTATCTATTCTTTTGTCAATAGGTGTATTTAAGGTTTGAAAAAAGAGCTTTTCCAAAATATTGTGGTAATATCCTTGATGATTTTTTACTGCTTCGGAAGAAAGCAGTTTTTCGGGTAAAAGCGGAATGCCTTTATCAGATTTTTTTACTTTCAAAAACCAAGAGAAAACCGCTCTACCGATTAATCTTACGGTAAATTCCTGATAAATTTTTTCGTTGTCCTGCTTTGGAACAGGCAGTTTTAAGATACCTTCACCGTAATCTGTTGTTTTTTTGCCTGTTGCTTTAACCGTTCCGCCTACAAGTTGATAGAAATGGTCGGCAACAATTTGATAAAATTCGTTGTTAAGGGCTTCTACACTGAAAGCATCGCGAATATCTTCGATTGAAAGTTTTTTGCCGGTAAGTTTATTTAATCTGTCAACCGGTGTTTTTACTTTCTCCTCTTTACCAAGCAGATAGGTATATCGTTTCGGCTCTGTGGCATGTTCGACAATATTGCCTTCGTCGTTTAATGTTTTAATCTCCGAAACAAAAGAGAGCCGCCATTTATCGCCTTGGTCAAAAACAATAATGGCACCATCCACATCATATTTATAAACCGAACGCAAAAGTTCGTGCAACCCGACTTTATTTCGTTCAAGCCACACTTTTGGCGTAAGCACAACACGATAAAGACCGATAATTCGGTCGTCGGTAGTTGTAAAATTACCAAGTTCGTAGGCTTCGGTAGCTTTATCAGTTGATTTTAAAAGAATTTTTTTTGGCTGAACAAAGATATTTGTAGCACCAAACACGGATTTTAAGACTTGTGTCCATTCGGTTAAACAGAATTTTTTGTTTAATATGTTTTGTAATGTTTTTTTTTCCATATTTATTTATCTCTTTTTAAGAATTATCGACAATTTTCCAATGTCCGCCTTTATCGGGACCAACGCGTTTTAATTTGTTCTGTTCTTTTAGCTTTGCAATTTGTTTGGCAATAGCTCTTCGCGATACACCAACTATTCTAGCTAACTCTTCTGTTGTTATTTCTTCATTTTCTCGTATTAAATCTAATATTTTCTGTGAACTTTTCTGTGAACTTTTCTGTGAACTTTTCTGTGAACTTTCTGTATTCCCTTCAAACTTAAAAATCATTCTCGTAAAACTATCGCCAAACACAAAGCAACTCTTTGAGTATGTTTGTAAAATTCTCGGAATTCCCGAACCAAGTTGTTCCACCATATCCAAATCTCTGAAAATACGCATAAGTTCTTTGTTTTTAGGCAATGAAAGCCCTGCAAAAAAGTCGTTTTTACTCATTCCTTCAAACAATCCGCCATAGGAAGTTATTTCCAAACGGTCGGGGAAAATTTCAAATTTCGGAGGTATTTCTCTGGTATAATCATTATGAACAATTGCATTTATTATGGCTTCGCGAATGGCAATAGAATCCCACAAACGACTTTCTATTCTCTCTTTCGGGGTGATTTTAGCAAAAGTTTTGTTTTCGATTTCTAATTTATCCAAAACCGCTTTGGTGGCTTTTATCAGTGAGCAATACCCGTATTCATTATTTTCAATTAAATCGACACGGTCGAAACTTGAATACTTTGCCA
>CAYRJP010000198.1:0-4738 GCA_964424425.1 uncultured Bacteroidales bacterium
TTTTTTACAAATATATTTTTTCGACAGGTTCAGATTCCGCTTTATATAATCGGTTATTGAACCTGTCGAAAAAATTTTAGGCTTAGCCTTTAGCAATCTTTTTACTATTACAACTATCTTTAAAAAATACAGTTAAGGTGGTTCTAAATATCTATAAATCTAATGCAAACGATATTTTATAAGCAAAATTATCGGTAGGATTCTCAAAAGCATAACTACCGTAGCGATAATAAACCCCGAAACCGTAACTCTGTTTGTTGTATTTAAAAATATTGTTGATTGTCAATCCCGATTCAAAATATCCTTTCCTCATTGTTTTAAATTGCAAATTCTTGTGTGAATTTTTATATTTTAAATCGCCCCAACCTGCATTTGTAACTATTGCAATTTGTGGTTTAAACCATTTGGTTTTAAACAGCAAACTTTTAAAATTATGCCTAAAAAAAAGATAAACCATCTCACTTGATAAAAATTCATTCATTTTCATGGTTGCAAAGGTATTTTGAGCTTCAAGCGTAAATTGCTCCGATCTGCTACCGTAGCCGTTATACAAATAGATATAAGGAATATCATTGCCTGTATATGCCGCCTTTACCGTAAGCGATGTTTCACCCAAATTTCTTATCAAAAACGACTTGGTAAGCATCATTTCGTATTTTGTGTATTCCACATCCGAATTAAACCAATCGGTTCCCTTTATAAAGTTAAAGTAAATAACAGGATATTTTGTTCCCAGCGAAATTAAGCCGAATTCCGATGAAGCAAATTTTTCTTTAAACGCATATTTAAGTCTAATACCTGTTTGTGCATGAGTAAATTCATTTTGAAAATTACAATCTTCATTTGGAGCAAATTCATATCCATTTGTTACAATATCGTATGAATAAGCCCCGAATATCTTTGCCTTTAAATATCTGAAAGCTCTAAAAATAAACTCTGCATCGTAACCTGTTGTTTTAAACATATCGGCAATAAACAGCTTGCGATATCCTTCGCTCGACGAACTTTCCAATAAATTATATTTTTTATCATAAAAATTATAAATACCACTACTCTCCAATACATCAGTAAAATAATGCAATCGCAAATCAACCTCGTGTTTTTTGCTTAAATGCAAATCGATATTTCCTCCGTATTTCCAACCATCATCTTCAATTCCGTATCTGAAATAACCGCCAAGCAACAGCGTTTTTGACACCCTGTTGCTGGTAGTCAGCCGCAATCCAGCCGTTAAGCCTTCAAAATTATTATATCCAACAATTTTTGTTAAATCAATATTAAAAAAACCAACAGGGAAATACCCTTGATACAGTGCCGAATAAACTTCAAACTTTCTGTCAAGATTTAGGCTATCGCCCATTTTATCAATCTTTTTATATGTTGTCAACTCTTGCAAAGTAAGACTATCGGGGCGATATTTTTCCAAAAAATCATCCCCTCTTTTACTTGCCATATTATCAACATCGAGAATAATATGATTAAATTCCTTTTTTTTAACCTGCGGATTTAGCTTTATATCTTGAAGATAAGTTTTTCCAATGCCGACAATACTGTAATTAAGAGTTAATTTTTTGGATTTAGATTTAAAATCTTTAAAAATAATTTCAGTATTCAACTGAACGGGAAACCACTGCGTGTCTTCTACTTTTTCATATTTCTGCTGTATTTTTACATATACCGATGTATTTTCGTCGTAAGGAGCAGCCTTTATATTTTGGACAGCATAATTATCCGAATTTATTTGAATTACACCTTTCAATCCGTCGAAATTTTTGCCTTTTTTCGGACGGAAAAATATTACAAATATCGTGTCATTATTATTATTAAACAGAGTATCGGTTATTCTAAAAAAATATTTTTTAACACTTCCTTTACTTACCGGACTTAAATAATTTTTATCTAAAATAGAAATATAATCATCGTAAACCGTAAGCGATTGCATTTGTGTTGCCAACAGAGCAAAACTATGTTCTTTAAATCCTGAAACTCGCGAAGCCATTATAGTTTCGGTATTTTTATCGGGCTGCATAAATTTTCGCTTACTAACCGATTCCGTCATAAACAGATATTGACTATTTTTAAAATTACGCAGTCGCATCATTGCAGAGTCAAGATGTGTTTTTGCGTGTGGCAACGTATCCGACAGTCGTAAGGTGTCTTTTTTGTTAATAACAATAATGTCAAATGAGAAATACATTTTATTATACGAAGTATATTCAAACGATTTCAGATGTTCGGGACGATTTATTTTTCTGTTTTTAACGGCATTTTTAATAATGCGGTGAGCCGGATTTTCTCCTGCAAAAACAACTATCTCATCTACATTGTAGGTGGCAGACTTCAAGTTTACAACTATATTTTGTTTGTCTGAAATATCCGATAGTCTAACAGTTTTTGTTTCGTATCCCAGATACGAGAAGGTGAGTGTATTTATATTGTTGTTTTCTATTTTAAACTTTCCGTCGATACCTGTTGAAGTGCCGTTTTTACCGTTATTATAAACTATATTAACAAACGCTAATCTTTCGTTGGTATTTTTATCTTTTACATATCCTTTTATTTGGGCAGAAGACTGTAAAAAGATAATACTCAGTATAATAAAAAATATTTTTTTCACTTTGCAATCAATGTTTAGTATTTGATAGTCAAGGTATAAGTCTTAAAAAAAACTATATTATTACGTGTATTCAAATTAACAACTCACTCCTTGACTTAGGTATTGAGTTGTATTTTAGTATTTTTCAATAATATTTACAAGTTCTGCAACAAAAGTTTTATTGTCATCAGTTGATTTTGCAATATTATTTTTCACATAATCAATAAGTTCGGCTTTTCTCTCTTCCTGTATTTTATTTTCAAAATTTTCGAGCACAGTAAAAGCATCAAACGATATTTCAAAAGGAGCGGAAATTACAAGGTCGATAAAAGTTTCGAAATAATCGGCGTAATCCAATCTTGATTGCCAGCACGATGATACCAACATTTTTACGGTATCGGCATCACTTACACTTTTTATTAAATCAACCACAGTAGTTGCCGCTTCTTGTGTTTTTAAATCGGCAAATACATTAAAAATAAGACCTTTGATTTCTTCAGAATCGGTTTCGGAATATTTTTTTGCAAGATTTTCCAAATCTTTAATATTTCCTGCTTCTCTAATAGTTTCAATGGCTTTTATAACAATATCCTCGTTTTTTGAAAATATATTTTCGTTGATTTTTTGTTTTTTACTGTTCATTTTTTAACATTTTATTTATATAATAGTAAAAACCCATAAATATATGGGTTTTTACTATTATCTTCCAATAATTCTTAATTAAGAAATCTAAATTTATCTCAATAGCAACATCTTTTTTGTTAAGTTATAATTCTCTGAACTAAATCTGTATAAATAAAATCCGTCGGGCACAATATTTCCCGATTCATCGCAAGCATTCCATTTTACATTATGCTTACCCGATTGTAAATCCTTTTTCAACAATGTTTTTACTTTTTTTCCTACCATATCAAAAATATCTATAGTAACATGCTCAGGTTTTGGTAAATAGAAAGTTATTGTTGTTTCTATAGTAAACGGATTCGGATAGTTTTTTATTGAAATATTATTATAAACATTTTCATATACACCTGTTTGCTCAGTAGGAGTAATATATGCATAATAAACATCTTCGCCGCCATTTAAGGTATTACTCCATGCAAGATGAACTCCTGAACTATCCGAAACCATATCAAAATAATCTCCCATTTTTTGTTGATTGGGATATCCGATATGCGGGTCAAAAGAATCGGATAATTTTCTGTTTTTCGACCAAATTTCACCACCATCAGTAGAATACGAATAATAAAGAGCCGAAAAATGTTCGGAATCTTCGGGTGCATCACGAGTATCTAACCAAACAACATCAATACGCCCGTTTGGAGCAACCGACATTGTGCCAAACCACTGTATATTTGTTGTTGAAGTATCAGTATTAATACGTATGGGCGAAGAAAACGTTTGTCCACCATCGGTGCTTTTTGTAAACATTACATCAGCAGGGTCGGCAGATGTTTCAACAGAAGCAAGAACATAAACATTACCCCGTCCTGCACCATCAGACACATCAACATCTATCCAAGTTTGTCCCAATAATCCTTCAGGATTAATTGCATTTTGCATAACTAATTGTCCGCCTAAATCAACTGTTACCGAATTGCCCCATGAAACAGTAGCATTTGTATCATGAGCATTTGTTGACTTAGCTACTATAAACCCGCTATTACTTATACCGGCAACATAAAGTTCTCCTTCGGTTCCTATGGCAAGAGTTCCGAATACCGGATTTCCCGAAACAAAAGAACAATCTTCATAACTTTCTCCGGTATCTGTTGAACGGGTAAAACTTCCTTGACAAGCACTCGCATAAAACGACCAAAACGAATAATTATTATTACCCCCTATTGTTTTATTCTTATTTACAGCCATCCATAATTTATCGCCTCCGTAAGAGTCAACTCCTTCGTCCCATTCTGTTCCTTTATCTAAAATTCTAAATGTTTTACATTTAAATTTCATTTCACCGTTTATTGTATCGGCTGTTAAACTGTTGTAATAAAAATTACCATCACCATCGGCACCTAAAACGGGGTCGGAACGAAAAACAGTATGATTAATCGGACCCGGATTTGTCCATGTTTTACCGCCATCGGTAGAATAAGCATATCCTGCCTGCCTGAAATTACTGCTTATATTTGCAAA
>CAYRJP010000199.1:0-4733 GCA_964424425.1 uncultured Bacteroidales bacterium
ATCATTAAAATCTATACGACAACTTTATACTGTATTCTCTGCCTAAGCCAAAATCTAAATAATTGTAAACCTTACTGTTATATTCGTAATAATATGTTTTTTTTGTATCTAAAATATTTTTAATCTGAAAGCGTAAGCCAAATTTATCACCTAACTGCTTAGTAATATTAAAATTAAGATTATTTGTTGGAGTTGAATAAATATCGGGAATACCTGTGGGGTTAACTATTACAAGCTTACCCGCATTGTAAGTGTATGAGATATTTGCCGACAACCCTATACTGTCGTTTTTATACGAAAGTATTGCATTTACAATCCACGGCGACTGCTCAAACATACTCCGAGTTGACGGATAATCGGGGTCGAAATACCTTTTACTTTCGAGTTCCTTACTGTCGATAGACACTTGTGAATACACATAAGTTACGTTGGCAGATATTTTAATATTTTTAAAAAAAGATACAAAATCAAGTTGTTTCGATATTTCAGCTTCAACACCATACATTTCGGCATTATCAACATTTCGCCAAGTAATTTCGGGGTTTATGGCTTCGGTATTAAATGAGCGTTCAATTGGATTATGAAATTTTTTGTAAAAACACCCGAAAGACATAACCTCACCGGGATTAAAATATTTTTCCCATCTGAAATCAATATTATCAATTTCGGTCTGTTTCAACGAATCGTTTCCTATTATTATGTCGCCAACCTGATTTTCAATTGCCATTGTCGATTTTTCGCGAAACGAAGGGCGTGCCAACGTCCTGTTGTATCCTACGCGAAAATTCATAAAATCGTCAGGCGAAAAAGTTATATTTATTGACGGTAAAATATTTAACTCATCAAGAGTTCCCGACTGTGAATTTACGGTAAGTAGATTTTGAGTTTTCATATTTACATTTTCAACTCTAAGTCCGAATATGGCACGCAATTTGCTCACCGGCAAAACATCCGCCATCGCGTAAGCGGCAAAAACATTTTGCGTTCCGGTGTAACTGTTTTTTTGATCGTCTTTTTGCGATGCCTGAACATAAATTCCCGTTACCGCATCAATATTATCATCGGCAAAATAGTCTGCCATATCGCTGTAACGCGTTATTTTATTTTCGGCAAAACTCATTTGCGTTTGGGTATAATCACGATTTTTATACGTATCGGCAAAGCCGGCTTTAATCTTTGCATTGTTGTCAAATAAAGTTACGGGAAGTTCAAAATCAATCTTACCGAAATAATCTTGCTCCTTCATATTGCGATAAAAGCGGCGAGGATACGAATACATCGATTTATTTACATAATAAACAGTATCACCGTTTTCGGTATTAATATCATTTATCAGATATCGAATATCGGGTTCGTTTTGCGATGCCAAAGCCGCCGAACCTATCCAATCTATTTTAAGATTATTAAAATGCGGCAATTTATGATTACCTTTTAATTGAGAAACAAACAAATTGCGAGCTGTAAATTCGAGAGTTCGTCGCTGACGCAAATCACTGTTATCGCGATAATCGATAAAGTGCGAAAAATTTGAGTTTTTTTGCCCCGAATGGTTGTTTATTACGGTCAAGCCGATGCTGTTGTTATCGTTCAGCTTTAAGCCCAGCCCGCCAATCAAAGCCCATACTGCATTATTTTGCCCGAACATCCACGATTGCGATTCGTATTCGCTGTTTAATCCTTCGGCATTTTTGTCGGTAAGTTTATATCTGCCGTAAAAACCGTTATTAAAGTATTTATAATCATACGAATATGAACCTCCTGCAAAAAAGCCCAATGTTTTACCAAACACCTGTTTTTGATTACCTATGCTCAACGAATATTTTTGATTTAGTCCCGACATTTTTTCTTTCGGAAACCAAATTTTATTAAACGATTTGGTAATTTTGTTGAGTTTTGCGTTGTTTTCATACCTTGACGGGATATTACCTTTTGCTTCATCCGGTAAATTTCTAGTTCCATCATCAATTCCGAGAAAATCATAACTACCTCCCGAATAAGTTAAAAAATTATTTATAAAATTTGCTTGCGGATTATATCCAAGTTGAACCGAAAAAGTAAGAGATAATTTTTCGGGAAAGTCTTTTGTTTTTATATCAATAAGTCCGCCCGTAAAATCAGCGGGTAAATTGGGAGCAAACGATTTGTAAACAAGCATATTGTCGAGAACAGCCGTAGGAAACATATCCATTTGCACAGTATTTCTTTCAGGGTCGAGCCCCGGAATATCGGCACCGTTGAGTATTGTTTTACTGTATCTGTCTGATAATCCGCGAACATACACATATTTACCGTTTTGCACCGATACTCCGGTAACTTTTTTCAATGCTCCCGCGGCACTACTTGCTCCGGTTTTCAGCATTTCTTGCGATGAAATACCGTTTATGATAACCGCCGATTTGCGTTGCATAGCAACAAGAGCCGTTTCGGTTCGTTCAATTTTTTTTGCAGTTACGATAACCGCGTCAAGTTCAAGCACGGCTTCGCCAAGTTTTACGTCGAATACTTTTGTTTCGCCGGCTTTAAGTTCCACATTTTCAATCTCTTTACTTTCGTAAGAAATAAAAACAAATTTAATAGTATATACACCGGGAGTAATATTGTTCAGATAATAATTCCCGTCGAAATCAGATATTGTTCCTTGTGTAGTTCCCGCCAACACCACATTAACAGCAGGAAGAGTTTCGCCTGTTTTTTTATCGATAATGGTTCCTTTTATTGCCGCCTTTTGTGAATACGCCAATACCGAAACAAACAGTAACAGTAAAATTGTAAAAAACTTTTGCATTGTATTATTAATAAAATTTATAATTTATTCAGCCGTCTTTTCAGGAAAAAGGCAACCTCACAAAGAGGCTGCCTATGACTTTTTACAACTTTACATAGTAAAAAGACGGCTCCGTTTAATAATTCTAGTTTTTAAATGTTAAAGTCCAACCTTTTGCCCAGTTTTCAGAGCCGAAAGCACCTGCATAATCAACACTTTCAAACCAACTATCTGTATATTTATGATTTGCTTTTTCAGGTTTTGCGGGCACAGGATTTAATTTTGACACTTGTGGGTTGGTAACAACATTGTGCTGTGTAAAATAACTTGCCAATACACTGTTTTGAGTATCGCCTCCATCTTTACCCGCATATAAAAATTTATTTGGATTAGATGCATCAGTTTGTCCCGCTACATTATAAAAAATGTTATCTTCAATTTTCAAATTTCCGTTTTCAAATTGTTTGTAAGAGTCGTCACCTTCGGTAAGAAATTCAATATCAATGCCTTTTGCGTGGTTTACAAAGATAGAATTGTAGTAAAATCCTCCGGCATTATCTCTGAAAGTGATAATTTTACCCTGATTTTGTCCGATATAAGTAGCATTAAAAATAGTAGGAGTAGCATAAGGAGTTCCTGTTTCGGGGTCGGTTCCGCCATCGTGTTCGCCGTTTCGGTCGCTATCATCGGCTTGTAACGATACCCAAAATTGTCCTTTCCCGCGAAAACCCATATCGTAGTCGAAAGAGTCGTCGCCACAATTAACAACCAAAGCGTGTTTTACGCAAGCTGTTCCTCCGAAAAATTCAATTCCGTCGTCGGCATTTGCTACAATCTCAACATAATCGATAACAGTTCCCGAACCTACGGCACCAAGACTTAATCCGTTAATTTCGTTTCCTGCACCAATATCGGTTCCGCCGTGACGGATAGACACATATTTAATAATACCTGAATTGTCGGCATCGTTGTTTCCGCCAAAAGCCCCGCGATTTTCCGATGTAGGAATACCCTCTATTTGTTGTTCGGCGGGAATAGTGTTTAATTTTGCTTTACCAAGCACAATAAGTCCTCCCCACAATCCGCGAGCAGTATCAGGAACACTTCCTTTAAGGTCATCGGCTTGAGCTGTAAAAATAATAGGTTTATCAACTGTTCCCTCAGCAATAATTTTACCTCCGCGGGCAACAATAAGTGCCGATGCACTCTCACCTTGTCCGGGTTTTCCTTTTATTACCGTTCCGGGTTCAATTGTTAAAGTTTGACCATTATTAACAAAACAAAAACCGTCTAATATATAAGTATTTTCGGCTTTCCAAGTTGTTGTGCCTATTCCGTTGCCGGTGTCGGTAATTATTATTTCGCTGCCGGTGGGCTTATCGCTTCCGTTTTCGGGTGTAGGATCGTCTTTTTTACAAGAGTTTAATGCTGTTGCAAAACTTATAAGCAGTGCAATTGTCAGAAATTTGATGTTTGTCTTTTTCATTTTTAATTAAGTTTAAAATTTGTTTTACATTTTTAAAAAAATCTACACTGCAAATAAACTTTGTAATTCTGACCTTATGGTGACAAAATGGTTAAGTAAATATTAATTTTTGGCGGCAATATTTTAATTTATTTAATACCGAATTAACAATGAGGTAACATTGTCAAACTAATTTTACTCAACTAAAATTTTTGGCTTTATGGATAAAAAAATAAAAATACTGATTGCTGACGATGAGCCTGATATAGTTGAGTTTTTAGCATTTAATCTTAAAAACGAAGGATATGCCGTTAGAACAGGTTCAACAGGACTTGAAGCAATAAATTTAGCAAAAGAGTTTAAGCCCGATTTAATTATTTTAGATGTGATGATGCCTGTAATGGACGGCATAGAGGCTTGCGAAGAGTTACGCAAAACGGAAGAGTTTAAAAATACTATTATTGTTTTTCTTTCGGCACGCAACGAAGATTATTCTTTTGTAGC
>CAYRJP010000200.1:0-1912 GCA_964424425.1 uncultured Bacteroidales bacterium
TTTTAATTTTTATTACCTTATTTTCAATATTTAATTTATCGGCTAACTCATATAATATTACCGATGGAGTTGATGTTGGTGTTTTTAACATTGAAAATCCCGATACAGTAAAAATAGGAGTGATGCCAGAAATAAAAGCAACAATAAAAAATATAGGAACGATAAATACTTCTGTTGATGTAACTTTTGATATTTTACAAAACGGAATATCTCAAGTTAGTTCAACATTAAATATCAGCAATATTGATATTGATGAAGAAAAGATAGTAACATTTCCCAATTGGGAATCTGTTGAAGGAAGTTATGATATCCTTGTTTATGTAACAGCTTCCGGAGATATAAATACAGCAAATGATTCTTTATTTAGCAAAATATTAGTTACAAATAATATAAAAAGAAATTTAGTTATAATAGAGGACTTTACAGGAACATGGTGTCAATACTGTCCCGGAGCACAAATGGGAATAGAAGACCTTGTTGAAAGCGGATATCCTATTGCCGCTATAGCTAATCACAGCAGTGATAATTATTCAACAGGAGAAACAAGTGCCCGTTTAAGTTATTACGGAATCGGCTCATTGCCAACTGTTAAATTCGATGGTATAAAAACATTAGCAGAAGGTTCAAACAGCGAAAGTCTTTATTATTTATATAAACCATTGGTAGAGCAACGAATGACTGAACTTACACCTATTAAATTGGAGATTAAGAATTTTTCTTATGATAGTGAAACAAGAAAAGTTACAGCCGATGCTGTTATTAAAAGAACAGTTGACGAACTTACAGGATATCTAATATTACATGCAGTAGTAACAGAATCACATATCCCCAAAGTATGGCAATCTCAAACAGAATTAAATGATGTTGCCAGAAAATATTATCCCAATGCCAACGGAACAAATATTGATTTATCGGAAAATGCACAGCAAACAATTTCTGTTTCATTTACCGTTGACGAAGATTGGGCTCCTGAATTAATGGATTTAATTGTTTTTGTTCAAAATAAATATTCTAAAGAAATTTATAATGGAGCTACTCACCATATTAAAGAAATAGATCATATTGCTAATGTAACAATATCTGTAATTGATATTTACGGCAACGCTCAAGAAGGTGTAAAAGTTAATTTTGACGATTTAAGTAAAATAACTAATTCTGAAGGAAAGGTATTATTCGAAAATGTAGAACACGGTTATCATATTTATAGTGTAGAAACAGGCGATAATTATTACCCCGTAAATCCTGTAAATGTCATTATAGGATTTGATGACAGAGAATTTACTCAAAAATTATGGGCTGTTAATTATATCTATCAAGAAAATTTTGATGATGATAATTTACCGGCAGGGTGGTATCAGGTAAATCACAAAGATAATTGGAGTGTGGAAGATAATAATCTTGCAGGTGGAAAACCAAATGAAGTTATGTTATATTATGTTCCGAACTTTTCAGGTAAAACAATCTTAGCATCTCCTTATATTTCATTATTAGATTCGGTAACCGAAACAGACGATATTTATTTTTTGTTTAAACAATATATAAAAGTTGCCGGAAGCGGTAAAAGCTTTTCTCTTACTGTTAGAATGATTACCCTTACAGGAACAGATACAACAGTATTATGGAAATCTTCTCCTACAGATAATATATTAGAAGAACAAAAAATTAAAATTAATTACTCTGATATTAACTATAAAAAAGTTTATTTTGAATTTGTTTTTAATGGTTCTACAACAGATTTTAACAAATGGGTAATTGACAATATTAATATAGTAAAAAGTAGAAAAACAGGAGATGCTGTTATTGAAAATGTTATAAAAAACAAGCAATTAGTTGTTTATCCTAATCCTGTAAAAACTATTTTAAATATTGATACAGGTATTCATGGTAAGTTAAATATTTATTCGTTAACAGG
>CAYRJP010000200.1:2012-4719 GCA_964424425.1 uncultured Bacteroidales bacterium
AGGTAATTTCAAAAGTAGGTTTGATGATAAAAAGATTATTGCTAAATTTATAAACATAAAATATTAATCATAATACTATGCAGTATAAAAAAATATTATTGTTGTTATTATTTATTCCGATATTTATTATATCGTCGGCTGAAAATATTCAACATCTGAAAGAAGAACTGAAAAAAGCAAAAACAGAACAGGAGAAAATATTAATATTAAATGATATAGGTGCATATTATAAAGAAAAAGGAGAATATGATTTAGCAATAGAATATTATTTCAAATCTCTTGATATTGTTGAAAAAAATAATGATGAACTTGGTCAAGCTGAGATATATAATTTATTGGGAAGTGTTTACTGGCGTTTAAACGATTTTAATCAAGCAACACATTATTATTTGCTGGCACTGCAAATTTACGAAAATCAAAGCAACGAAAAAAGACGAGCTAAAGTATTAAATAATCTAGGCTTATGCAGCAGTAGTATGGGTGATTACGATACTGCACTCGAATATTATTATCGTGCATTAGGAGTATGGTATAACAAAGACAATAAAAAAGAGTTAGCTTCTACTTTAAACTTTATAGGAAATGTTTTTTTAAACCGAAATGTATCTGATTCTGCACTTTACTATTACGATAAAGCTCTTGCCATTAGAGAAAGTTTAAAAGATACTGTTGCAATAGCATCAATGCTGAATAACTATGCTACATTGTATAAAAAACAAAAAGACTTTGCCAAGGCTTTAAAATATCTTGAAGAATCAATACAATTATTAGAACAAACAACTAATAAGGTTCAGCTTGCTGCTAATTATAATAATTTGGGTGGAGTTTATTGGTCAAACAGAGAATACAAAAAAAGTCTTGAGAATTATCTGTTGGCATTAAAACTTCGTGAAGAAATTGGCGATAAAAAAGTAATTGCCGCTACCATGAACAACATAGGTTTAATATATAAGGACTTAGGAAATTACGAAAAAGCACTTGAATATTATAAAAAATCATTACAACAATATAAAGAATCGGGCGATGCATTTTCCGAATCAAATGCTTTAAACTTAATAGGTGGAGTTTATTGGAAATCAAAAAGATATCAAGAAGCATTAGAATATTATAAAAAATCATTGAGTCTTAGAAAAATGGTAGGCGATCGTAAGTATATTGCCCGTTCGCATACAAACATGGCACTTGCATATCGCGGACTCGGTGAACAAGACAGCTCTCTTATTGAATATCAAAATGCATTGAGTATTTATAAAGATATAGGTGACCAAAAAAGTGCCGCATCGGTAATTAACAGTATTGGTAATTTATATAAATTTTTTGAGCAGCCTATTCAAGCAATGCAGTATTATAATATGGCTCTTAGCTTACGAAAAGATATTGGTGACTTAAACGGTGAAGCATATTCATTGTTGAGTATTGGAAGTATTTATATTA
Source organism: uncultured Bacteroidales bacterium (assembly GCA_964424425.1). Taxonomy (GTDB): domain Bacteria; phylum Bacteroidota; class Bacteroidia; order Bacteroidales; family SZUA-534; genus GH45. Next base: position 3,447 of record CAYRJP010000200.1, read on the forward strand.
TAGAAAAAGAGTATAATATGGCACTTCCTTACTTTAAGCGAGCTTTAGAAATTGCACGTCATTTGCAAAACAGAAATCTTGAAAAAGATGTGTTAATATACTTGTCGAGTGCTTATGCAAAATTAAATAATTACAAAGATGCTTATGATAATTATTTGGCATATAGCGAAATAAAAGATAAGATAATGAGTAGTGAAAGCATTAAGCGAATTGCCGATATGCAAATAAGATACGAAACCGAAAAAAAAGAGAGAGAACTTGATAAGAAAAAAAATGAAATAGTTTTTGAGAAAGAAAAAAACAGAAGGCAGCAAGCTCTTTTATATTTTGGTCTTGCTTTATTAATAATTATCTCAACAGCAGCTGTTTTTATTGTAAGACAAAACAAAAAAGTGAAAAAAGCAAATGAACTGTTAGAAATTAAAAATCAAGAGATATTACAACAAAAAGAAGAAATTCAAGCTCAACGCGATGCTATTGAAGAACAAAAAAACCAAATAGAAAAGCAACGCGATATTGCTGAAAAACAACGTGATAAAATTACCGCACAAAATCAAAAAATTACTGATAGTATTGAATACGCAAGTCGTATTCAATCTGCCGTATTACCACCAGAGTCTCTTATAAAAAGCATAATTCCCGATTATTTTATAATGTTTAGACCTCGTGATATTGTCAGTGGCGATTTTTATTTTATCCGTAAAGCAAATAACAAAGTTATTGTTGCAGCTGTTGATTGCACAGGACATGGCATACCGGGAGCTTTTATGAGTATGCTGGGAGTTAGTCTTTTAACTGAAATTGTTGGTAAACAAGACTTTAAAGATGCTGCTGATATTCTTCACAAATTGCGTGAAAATGTTAAAAATGCACTACACCAAACAGGAGGAAAAGAGGATACAACTTCCGACGGCATGGATTGTGCTCTTTGTGTTATCGATTTTGATAATAAAAAACTCGACTTTGCCGGAGCAAACAATCCGCTGATAATTATCAGAAATGATGAATTAATAGAATATCAAGGTGATAAAATGCCTATCGGAGTTCATGTGTGGGAAGAAAAACCTTATACCAATCATGCAATAACATTGCAAAATAATGATATGCTTTATATGTTTAGCGATGGATATTACGACCAATTCGGCGGTGAAAAAGGCAGAAAATTGTTTACCAAAAACTTTAAAAACTATCTGTTGGAAATTAATAAATTATCGGTTGATGAACAAAAAGATATTATTGAGAAAAAATTTGATACATGGAAAGGTAATTTCAG
>CAYRJP010000201.1:0-2064 GCA_964424425.1 uncultured Bacteroidales bacterium
AAATACATAGAGCAAGGTATAAATGTTGCTTTGGGAACTGACGGTTGTGCCAGCAACAATAATCTTGATATGGTCGAAGAAATGCGTCTTGCCGCATTAATTCACAAAGGAAACAATTTGAATCCTACACTTATAAATGCACGTCAGGCTTTGCAAATGGCAACAATAAACGGAGCAAAAGCATTAGGGTTGGATAAAATTACAGGCTCTATCGAAAAAGGAAAACGTGCCGATTTGCTTTTGATAGATATTAAAAATACATTTATGCAACCTATTTACGATTACTATTCGGCAATTGTTTACTCAATGAACAGTAGTTGCATAGATACCGTAATTGTTGACGGCAAGGTGCTTATGGAAAATCGCGAGTTAAGAACCTTATAAAGTTTGTCTATAAAAAAGTCAATAGTTTTAATTATAATGTTAAAGCAAGCATAATGCAAAAATCTGATATTTATATGTAGCAATAGTTTGTTATATATTTGTGTAATTTATTGTTTGTCAGACAGATGACAGTGTAAATTTTATCATCGTCTAATTACGTGTAAATCAATGAATTCGTGTATTTGTGACTAAAAATTTAATGGACTTATTGTGTGTAAGAATGTTAAATTATTTATCAGATAGTAAATTCTCAATTTCTTTTTCTAATTTAGGTAAATCCTTTAAAATTATACCCCATATAATTACATTATCAACTTTATCGTATCCGTGTATAACATAGTTTCTTAAACTTATTATCCTTTCTGCATTTTTAATTGGAAAAATTTCATCAATTTTTAAAATTCTATTTGTTGCTTCTCCAATTATTTCAAATTCTCGTTCTACAGCTCTACGTAAAAGCTTATTATTTTCATATACCGTAAAATCTCTTTTTTCTCCTAAATAATCAAATATTGATTTAATAGAAACTAAAATATCATATAAATATTTTTTGATTTTATTTTGCATATAATAATTGTTTAGTTTTTTCAATTGAATCAATAAAAAAAGGATTATTTAGTGATTTGTCAGTAATTAAATCAATCTTTCGATTAAATATTTTTCTAAATAATTTATGAAGTGTAAAATAATTATCTGTGTATTCTTCAATTGAAATATCGTCAAATTTTATTAATAAATCTATATCACTATTTTCTGTGAAATTGTCTGATACAACAGAGCCTACTGCATATAATTCTTTAACCTTATATTTTTTGCAGTATTTTTTAATATTTTCAATATTTTCTGTTATAATTTTATTCATATTACAAATATACAAATATTTACTTAACCCTATGATTCAATAATTATATAATGGTTCAATGATATAATGATGTAATTATTTAATGCAGAAAACTTGTCTGCCTTTGGAGTATGTTATAATGCAGAAATGAATGAAAAATGAAAAGTTGATAATGGAGAATTACAGTAATTTCTTAATTAACTGATACACTTAATTTTCTCAATCTCTTAATGTTTAATTAGTGTGGAGGCTAGTTTACTCCGAAGGATTTCGGAGAGTTTGTCGAAGCCGAGTTAGCAATTGGCTGAAAGTTAAAATCTTGTTAAAAATATCTAGTAGTCTAGTTTCTAACAGTCTATTCTCTTTGCTGTAAAACCTTTAATTTCCTGCCCCTTAATTTTCTTAAAACCTTAATGTTAAAAAAAAACTTAATGTTAATTTTTTTATTTTGTTAAAAAGCAACTGTCACCGTAACTCAAAAACCTGAAATTATTATTTACCGCATAATCGTATATTTTATGCCAATTGTCACCTGTAAAAGCTGAAATAAGCAATAGCAGAGTGCTTTTTGGTTGATGAAAATTTGTAATTAAACGGTCGATAATTTTAAAATTGTAACCCGGAGCAATCATAATTGCAGTATTGGCATTTACATAGTCGGCATTGCTTTTCAACACTCTCTGATGTAGTGTGTTAAGAGCATCTGCAACAGGAATATTTTGAGGTAGTTCGTATGCTTCCCACTGTTGCAAAAACAGTTCTTCATTGTCATTTATTTTACCTTCAATCAACTTTACGCCAAGCCAATATAAACTTTCAAGAGTTCTTACCGTTGTAGT
>CAYRJP010000201.1:2164-4683 GCA_964424425.1 uncultured Bacteroidales bacterium
CAATCAACTTTACGCCAAGCCAATATAAACTTTCAAGAGTTCTTACCGTTGTAGTTCCCACAGCCGTAATATTGCCCAAATTCTCAATCAGCGGCGGAATAGTTTCGGCGGTAATAATAAAATGTTCGGTATGCATATTGTGTTCGCCGATTGTTTCCGATTTTACGGGCTTAAAAGTTCCTGCTCCTACGTGTAAAGTAACTTCGTGTAGTTTAATATTTTTTTGTTTTAACGATGCAAAAACATCATCGGTAAAGTGTAATCCGGCAGTGGGAGCCGCAACCGAACCTTTATGTTTCGAATAAATGGTTTGGTATGTTTTAAGGTCGCTGTCTTCCGATTTGCGATTTAGATACGGCGGAATAGGAATATTACCCGAATTTTCAAGAATATCGCTGAATGTAATATTGTTGTTATCCCAAATAAATTTAATAATATTCGATTCGCCCGAAGATTCTACCCTTTCGGCTTGTAATGTTACCTGTTTGTTGTCAATTTCAATATCTTTTTTTAAAATACCGTTTTTCCATTTTTTTGAGTTTCCCACAATGCAAGTCCATTCGCAATCGGTTGTCGATGCAAACGACAAAACATAATCGGAAGGTTGATACGGTTCAAGACAAAAAATCTCTATGCGTGCACCCGTTTCTTTAAAAAATTCGAGTCTTGCACGTATTACCTTTGTATTGTTTGCTACGAGCAAACTGTTTTCGGGCAAATATTCCGAAATATTTTTAAAAATATTCTCACTTATTTTACCGTTTTTATAAACTAAAAGTTTAGACTCATCACGCTTTGGCAACGGATATTTGGCTATCATTTCATTAGTTAACGGATAAGTGTATTCTTCAATATTTATATTTTTCGGATTCATTGCCGTGTTTACTTTTTATTTATAAAATTGAACGACAAAATTAATTATCTTTACATCATAAAAAAATACAACTATTCTGAAAAATAATATTTTAAAATTATAATTAAACAAATGGAGATAAAAGTAGGCGACAGAGTAAGATTTCTGAACGATGTGGGAGGTGGTGTTGTAACCAAAATAATTGATAAAAAAAGTGTTTTGGTGATGAATGAGTTTGATTTTGAAGTTCCCGTTAAGGTAAATGAACTTATTGTTATAGAAGAAGATACCGGATACATTGAAAATACAAAAACGGTTGAATCCGAAAACGGTAATGCTGAAAATACAGCGGTTGAAACCGAATACACACCCGATTTAAAGGAGATATTTTATCCCGAAGTGTTTATTGACGATGCAGCCGGCGACGATTTAAACATTCTTTTGGCTTTTGTTCCGCAAGAGCGTCCCGGAAATTCCGATTTGGATATTTATTTAATTAACGACAGCAATTACAATGTTCTTTACAGCATAATAAACACTGACGACGATGGTAAAACATATTCAAATACTGCGGGAATTATTGAGGCTAACACCAAAGAGCAATTTGAAACATTGGGATTAAATTCGGTAAACGAAATTCCAGAATACCTGTTTCATCTGATTTTTTACCGTAAGGGAGAATTTAATATAAAACAACCTGTAACAAAATCAATTAAGGTAAATCCTGTTCGTTTTTACAAAGAAAAGGCTTATGTTGAAAATGATTTTTTTAACGAAGATGCAATAATTTTTACAATTGTTTCGGAAAAAGCATTGCAAAAGAATGTTGAAAATCTTACACAAAAGGATTTGAAGAAAATTATTAACGAAAAAGAAAAAAAGCCTGAAAAAAAACAGACAAAATCGCCTAAAAAGCCCGAAAAATCATTGATGGAAGTTGACTTGCATATTCACGAACTTGTTGACGATTTCAGAGGCTTGTCAAACGGAGAGATACTTGAAATACAGATGGAGCATTTTAAGCAAAAACTTGAAGAGGCAAATAAAAACAGAGTGAAAAAGATTGTATTTATTCACGGTGTGGGAGCAGGAAAGTTAAAACAGGAAATTCGCCGTGAACTCGATCGAAAGAAAAATAAACTTTCGTATCAGGATGCTTCGTATCAAGAATACGGATATGGTGCAACAATGGTAATTTTACGACATTTTAAATAAAAAAATTAAACATAAACTACTATGTATCAATCGAAAAATCCGTTTACTCAGGTAGTTGAGAAAACATTTAAAACAATAAGCAACGAATCTTTGCAAAAAAAAATTGAACTGTCAAAAAAGGCTTATAATGTATGGGAAAAGCAGAGTTTTCAGCATCGCAGCAATGTTTTAAATAAAATTGCCGATTTGCTCGAAGAGCGAAAAAATGAATATGGCAGTTTAATAACTCTTGAAATGGGTAAACCTATTTCTCAGTCGGTTGGCGAAATAGAAAAATGTGCTTGGGTGTGCCGGTATTATGCTGAAAATGCCGTTGATTTTTTGAAAAGTCGTCGTATGGAATCAACTGCACAGTTGAGCCAAGTAAATTATGAACCGCTGGGAACAATTTTTGCTGTTATGCCGTGGAATTTTCCGTTTTGGCAGGTATTCAGGTTTTTGGCACCAACAC
>CAYRJP010000202.1:0-4666 GCA_964424425.1 uncultured Bacteroidales bacterium
AACTTTATAAACTTTAAGAACTTTCAACTAATAAGTTTTTTTAAATTTATCAATGCGGGATTGGTATTTTTAGTGTTCCAAACTATTTTTAATGTTGTTCGCTGGGGAATATTTTTTAGCTCGATAAATTTAATTTTCATACTGTATCCGTATTGTAACGATGTGGGCACAATAGATATTCCGAAATGATTTTCGACAAGGCGGAAAATTGATCCCGCATTTACCGTTGAGTGTAATATCGTGGGAAAAAAACCGCTATCGTCGAATATTTGCATTACCTTTTCGTAATACGATTCGCTGTATGACGCATCAAACAAAATAAATTGCTCCGATTTTAATTGCGACAGATTCTCAAAATTCTCCGAACTTATTTTATGGTCGGCGGGCAGAACAAGCGAAAAAGTCTCTTCCAGTGCTGCGTGCATTTCAAGTTCTTTGGGAATACGCTCCAACCGCACAAAACCAATATCAATCTCTTTATCAAGCAAAGCCTGTATTTGCCTTTGATTATCTATTTCGGTAAGATTAATAAGCACTTTGGGGTTTGTCTCTCTGAATTTTAACAATAATTCGGGAATTAACTCTTGCATTGCCGAACCCACATAACCTATTTTCAGACTTCCGTCGATGCCCTTATTAATTAACTTTACGTGATTAAGAATATCATCCAACTGTTTAAAATTTGCGGTAAGTTCCTTTTGCAGATACTTTCCCGCTTCGGTAAGTTCCACTTTACGGTTGTGACGTTCAAACAGTTTTACTCCCAAATCGTCTTCCATCTGTTTTATTTGCCGGCTTAGTCCGGGTTGTGAAATATAAAGTTGCTCGGCAGCTTTTCTAAAATGCAACTCCTTTGCCACCGAAAGAAAATATTTAAAATGACGAAACTCTAATTGATTACCCATAGTTATCAAATGTTGATTAAAATAGTCTTGTTAAGCATCAAAAGTAACCATATCTTTGCAAAAATCAAAAAAGTGTATTAATCGGATGATTGTTTGAAAAAATGTATTACTGCTTATTTTCAAATGATTATCATAAAAAAATATAGATATGTTCAAATACGGAATAGACAAATTAACTGTTGACAAAGTTTATGCAATAGCAAACGGAGAGATAAAGGGAGTTTTAAGTCCCGAAGCTGCCGAAAAGGTTAACAGTTGTAGAGCAAAAGTAGATGCTATAAACGCATCGGACAAAGCTGTTTACGGAATAAACACCGGTTTTGGTCCTTTGTGCGACGTTAAAATATCGGAAGAAGAGACAGGGTTGTTACAAGAAAATCTTTTGGTTACTCATGCCGTAGGAGTAGGAAATCCTATTGACAAGCAGTTGTCGAAAATAATGATGATTTGTAAAGTTCATGCTCTTTGTCAAGGATTTTCAGGTATTCGTTTAGATGTAGTTGAGCGTATAATTTATTTTATCGAAAACGATTTGTTACCGGTTGTTCCCGAACAAGGTTCTGTTGGTGCATCGGGCGATTTGGCACCATTGTCGCACCTGTTTTTACCGTTACTCGGTGAAGGTGAATTTTGGGACGGCGATAAAATTATTCCGGCTAAGGAAGTATTGAAAAAACATAATCTTGAAATTTTCAAGTTACAAGCAAAAGAGGGTTTGGCTCTTATCAACGGAACACAATTTATATTGGCTCATGCCATTGCAGGACTCAAAAAAATGGAGTATCTGCTTAACTTGGCTGATTTGGCGGGGGCAATGAGTATCGAAGGATTTCAAGGAAGCGATTCGCCTTTTAAAGCCGAACTTCATACTATTCGCCCTTATAAAGGAACAATTAAAGTTGCTAAACACATGAGACATTTATTAAAAGATTCTGAGAATATTGCATCTCATAAAAATTGCGAACGTGTTCAAGACCCTTATTCAATGCGTTGTATTCCACAAGTGCACGGTGCTTCTCGCAATGCCTACTATCACCTTAAAGAGTTGGCTGAAATAGAGATGAACTCCGTAACCGACAATCCGATAGTATTGAGCAACGAAGAAGCTGTTTCAGGCGGAAACTTTCACGGACAACCAATGGCTATGGTGCTTGATTATGCTTCAATAGCTGCTTCGGAATTGGGAAATATCTCTGACAGAAGAAGTTACTTGTTGCTTGAAGGAAAATACGGGTTACCCCGATTACTTACCGACAAAGGCGGATTAAACTCCGGTTTTATGATTCCTCAATATACTACTGCCGCTTTGGTTACCGAAAATAAATCGTTGTGTTTTCCTCCTTCGGCAGACAGTATTCCTACCTCATTAGGACAAGAAGATCATGTATCAATGGGTAGTATATCGGGTAGAAAGTTTAACCGTATTCTTGAAAATGTAGAGAAAATTTTTGCCATTGAACTGATGTATGCTGCTCAGGCATTAGAGTTCAGGCGACCTCACTCTTTCTCGGAAATTGTTGAGAAAAATTTTAAACTTATCCGCAGTAAAGTTAATAAACTCGAAGACGACAGAATACTTAAAGACGATATTAACACTATGGTTGAAATGGTTAAAAATCAAGAATTCGAAGTAAACTAAGTTTAAAACAGATTTTCTGCGAAAGCAAAAAAAATTAAATAACATTAAAAACACTACCGATATGAATTTTAAAGAACAAATATTACAGGGAATACCTTCGGAACTTCCTCCAAAGCGTGAGTATCCCGAGGGAATAAACAGAGCACCCAAAAGAAAAGATATATTATCGAAAGAAGAAAAAAAACTTGCCATTCGCAATGCGTTGCGTTATTTTCCAAAGAAATGGCACAAAGAGTTGGCTAAGGATTTTGCACAAGAGCTGAAAGATTACGGACGAATTTATATGTATCGCTTTAAGCCTGCGTATAAAATGTATGCCCGTCCTATTTCGGAGTATCCCGCAAAATCGCTTCATGCGGCAGCCATTATGGTGATGATACAAAATAACTTAGACCCTGCCGTAGCTCAGCATCCCGAAGAGTTGATAACTTATGGCGGAAACGGTGCGGTATTTCAAAATTGGGCTCAGTATCTTTTGACAATGCAATATCTTGCGAATATGACCGACGAACAAACTTTAAACATGTATTCGGGACATCCTATGGGATTGTTTCCTTCGTCGAAAGAAGCTCCGCGTGTGGTTGTTACCAACGGATTGATGATTCCCAACTACTCGAAACCCGACGACTGGGAAAAATTTAATGCACTTGGCGTGACACAATACGGACAAATGACAGCCGGCTCGTTTATGTATATCGGACCACAGGGAATTGTTCACGGAACAACAATTACTTTGATGAACGCATTTCGTAAAGTATTGCCTAAAAACGAAACTCCCAAAGGTAAAATATTCTTAACCGCAGGTCTTGGCGGAATGAGTGGTGCACAACCAAAAGCAGGAAATATTACAGGTTGTATTTCGGTAGCTGCCGAAGTAAACGAAAAAGCTGCACGTAAGCGTTACGAGCAAGGTTGGGTTGATGTGCTTATTGACAATATGGATGAGCTTATTAGTCGTGTAAAACAAGCTCAGGAAAAAGAAGAAACAGTTTCTATTGCTTACATAGGCAATGTGGTTGATGTGTGGGAACATTTCGATAAAGAAGATATTTTTATTCAGGTTGGTTCCGACCAAACATCGTTGCATATTCCGTGGACAGGCGGATATTATCCGGTTGGTTTATCTTACGAAGAATCGAACCGAATGATACGCGAAGAGCCCGAAAAATTTAAAGAATACGTTAGAGAGTCGTTGCGTCGTCATGCTGCTGCAATAAATAAACACACAGCCAAAGGAACATACTTTTTCGATTACGGAAATGCATTTCTTCTTGAAGCATCGCGTGCCGGTGCCGATGTAATGGCAGAAAACGGAATAGATTTTAAATACTCGTCGTATGTTCAAGATATTTTAGGACCTATGTGTTTCGATTACGGATTTGGTCCTTTCCGTTGGGTATGTGTATCGGGCAAACCCGAAGATTTGGATGCTACCGACCAAATAGCTCACGATGTATTGCAAGAAGAGAAAAAAACCGCTCCCGAAGAGATAGCTTTGCAAATGCAGGATAATATTATCTGGATACGCGATGCAAAGAAAAATAAAATGGTAGTTGGCTCACAAGCCCGTATTTTATATGCCGATGCCGAAGGTAGAATGAAAATAGCAAAAGCATTTAACGATGCCATTGCGGCAGGCAAGATAGGTCCCGTAGTGCTTGGCAGAGACCACCACGATGTTAGCGGAACAGACTCGCCTTATCGCGAAACTTCAAATATTTACGACGGTAGTAAATTTACCGCCGATATGGCAATACAAAACGTAATAGGCGACAGTTTCAGAGGAGCCACTTGGGTGTCTATTCACAATGGCGGCGGTGTAGGCTGGGGCGAAGTTATTAATGGCGGATTCGGCATGGTGCTCGACGGAACTCCCGAAGCCGAAGTAAAACTTAAAAGAATGTTGTTTTACGATGTTAATAACGGTATTGCTCGACGCAGTTGGGCAAGAAACAACGAAGCTCTGTTTGCTGTTAAACGCGAAATGGAAAGAACTCCCGAGTTGAAAGTTACTTTGCCTAATATGGTTGACAATGATTTGTTGGAAGACTTATTTTAATACAATCAGCGAATAATTTATTTATCGCGGTGTAAACAGTTTTATCGGGTTACACCGCGATTT
>CAYRJP010000203.1:0-4653 GCA_964424425.1 uncultured Bacteroidales bacterium
GGTGATGTATTATATAATTACGATAACAGTAAAAAAATAAACACAACTTTACCATATAAATGCTTAATTCGAAAAGTTGAAGGTATAGATACTGTTTATTTTAACGGAACTTTTTATAAAGAAACAGATAGAGGATTAATACCTTCAGATATTCAAAACGAAAAACAAAAACCTATATTGAGATATGCTCAAAATGATATAACTTTTCATTTTGCAGCACCTTATTTTGAAGGAGTAGAGGCAATAAAATACTCTTATAAGTTAGTAGGTTTTAAAAATTCATGGTCTAAATGGAATAAAGAACCTAAAGCTGTATTTACAAACTTAAATGAAGGTGAATATATTTTTAAAGTTAAAGCAAAAAATATATATGGTGTAGAAAGTGAGATAGGTAATTATGAATTTTCAATATTACCACCTTGGTATAGGACTACTTTTGCATATATAGTGTATGTAATACTCGCAATAGCTGTTATTATTCTAATTGTAAAAATATATACTCGCAGGTTAGAACAAGAAAAAATACATCTTGAAGGAATAGTAAGAGAACGTACGGCTGAAATACGTGAGCAAAGAGATCAAATAGCAGAACAAAAACAAAGTATTGAAGATAGTATATTGTATGCCAGTAGAATACAGCGTGCTATTCTACCATCAAGTGATTTGGCACAAGAAATATTACCCGATTATTTTATATTGTTTCGCCCTAGAGATATTGTAAGCGGCGATTATTTCTGGATGAATAAAATAGGAGGTAAAACTATTGTGGTTGCAGCTGATTGCACAGGACATGGAGTGCCCGGAGCTTTTATGAGTATGTTGGGAGTTTCGTTTTTAAACGAAATAGTATTAAAAGAGAATATTGTAGAACCTCATCTTATTTTAAATAAACTTCGTAATAGGGTTAAAAAAACATTAAAACAAGAAGGAAAAGAGGGAGAAGCTAAAGATGGAATGGATATTGCTCTTGTTGTTTTTGATGAAACTCAAAAGAAATTATACTTCTCGGGAGCTTATAATCCCGTATTAATATATCGTGGCGAAGAACTTATTGAAATAAAAGCAGACCGTATGCCAATTGGTATTTATATTAAAGAAAAAGAGAGTTTTACTCTTAATGAATTTGATTATCAGCCCGGTGATACTTTTTATATCTTTTCCGATGGTTATCCCGACCAATTTGGAGGACCAAAAGGACAAAAATTCAGAATAAAAACTATGAAAGCTCTTATTGCTTCTATTCAAGACAAACCAATGAGCGAACAAAAAGAAATATTAAACAAAACCATTGAAGAATGGATGGCTGAAACAGAAGGGCAAGAGCAAATTGATGATATGGTTGTTATTGGTGTTCGGTTGTAATTTTACATTTCTTTTTTATCTTTGAAAAATATTAATTAAATATTTACTGTTTGACGTAATAAACTAAGCATGAAACGAACTACATTACTACTATTTATTTATGCATTTATATTTGCATCTTGCGACGATGATTTTTCTGTTAATGATAATTGGAAAGATATTACAATTGTATATGGTCTTTTAAATAATACTGATACAGCTCAATATATAAAAATAAATAAAGCCTTTCTCGGCGAAGGTAATGTGTATGAAATGGCTGATGTTTCTGATTCTATACAATACAATAAAAATCTTAATGTAAAATTATTAGAATATAAAATAAAAAATACAGAATTAGACCCTTATTTTAACTCAAACTGGGAAGCAACAGATAGAAAACCTATTACTTTATATAAAACAAATGAAATTCAAAAAGAAGAAGGAGTTTTTGGTAATGATGTAAATTATCTGTATAAAACAACCGAAACTTTATACGACAAATATAAATATGTAATAGAAATAATTAATACTGAAACAAATAAAAAAGTTACAGCCGAAACATTTATGATTTATAATCTTAAAGTTATTAGCCCAAATGCCGATATAAGATTTAAAGTTGATATGTCAAACGAAAGACATCAATTTACCACATCATGGAAATCTGCCGTATATGGCAAGATTTATCAAGTAAAACTTTGTTTTAATTATCTTGAAATTATTAATAGCGATACAATAAAAAAAACAGTTTACTTTAAATATCCTGAACAAAAAATTCCGGAAGTAACATTACCCGGCAAACAAGGAGCAGAAATGTTGCAGCCTGTTGGTGGTGCCGATTTTTATCAAAAAATTGCAAATGCTATTGATGAACAAAATAATGTAAAAAGAATATTCAGTAGTATTGATTTTATATATCAAGTAGGCGGACAAAGTTTTTCAACTTATTTAAGTGTATCGAATGCCGTAGAAAGTTACGGGCAAATACCTGCAGCATATACCAATATAAAAAACGGGAAAGGTATATTCGATTGCAGAAAAAGTTATAAAATACAAGGAAAACACATTACAAACGCATCTCTTGACAGCCTGTCGATAGGACGATTTACAAAACATTTGAGATTTGTTAATTGGACATTAGACCAATAATATTGTAAAAAAACATTTAAAATATCCGCAGATTGTTTTTACAAAAGACAGTTTGCGGATATTTTTTTATAAACATCTGTCTTTTTGTCATTTTATTTGTCGCTTTTACAGTAATTTAAAAAATAAAATGTCAAATTATCCTCTTTTATCTATAAAATTATTGTGGCATAATCATTGTTTAATGAAAGACGTGAAATAAAAATGAATAATAAACTTAATAATTTATATAAAATGGGTAAAATAATAGGAATAGACTTAGGAACTACCAACTCGTGTGTAGCTGTTATGGAAGGTAACGAACCTGTTGTTATTCCAAACAGTGAGGGGAAAAGAACAACTCCTTCAATGGTAGCATTTGTAGATAACGGAGAAAGAAAAGTAGGCGATCCTGCAAAACGTCAGGCTATAACCAATCCACATAAGACAATATACTCTATAAAACGATTTATGGGGGAAAAATACGACAATGTGTCTTCTGAGATTGGAAGAGTAGCTTATGAAGTTGTTAAAGGAGAAAACAACACTCCCAGAGTAAAAATTGATGATAGAAAATATTCTCCTCAAGAAATTTCGGCAATAATTCTTCAAAAAATGAAGAAAACAGCCGAAGAGTATTTGGGACAAGAAGTTACAGAAGCAGTAATTACTGTTCCCGCTTATTTTAACGATGCACAACGTCAAGCTACAAAAGAAGCAGGAGAAATTGCAGGTTTAGTAGTTAAGCGTATTATTAACGAACCTACTGCAGCATCTTTGGCTTATGGATTAGACAAAGCAGGAAAAGATATGAAAGTTGCTGTATTTGATTTAGGTGGTGGAACTTTTGATATCTCAATTCTTGAATTAGGTGATGGTGTTTACGAAGTAAAATCAACTAACGGTGATACTCACCTTGGTGGTGATGATTTCGACCAAGTAATAATAGATTGGCTTACAGAAGAATTTAAAAAGGATGAAGGTATTGACTTGAAAAAAGATCCAATGGCTCTTCAGCGTTTAAAAGAAGCTGCTGAAAAAGCAAAAATTGAACTTTCAAGTTCTTCATCAACTGAAATTAATTTGCCTTATATTATGCCGGTTGACGGTATTCCAAAGCACTTGGTAAAAACTCTTACAAAAGCTCAGTTTGAGAAATTATCCGATAAATTAATTCAAGCAGTTCTTGAACCTTGTAAAATTGCATTAAAAGATGCAGGAATGACACAATCTGATATTGATGAAGTAATTCTTGTGGGAGGTTCAACACGTATTCCCGCAATACAAAAGGTTGTTGAAGATTTCTTTGGGAAAGCTCCTTCAAAAGGTGTAAATCCTGACGAAGTAGTAGCTGTTGGAGCTGCAATTCAAGGCGGTGTATTAACCGGTGAAGTAAAAGATGTATTGTTACTTGATGTAACTCCACTTTCTCTTGGTATTGAAACTATGGGTGGTGTTATGACTAAATTAATCGAAGCTAATACAACCATTCCTACCAAGAAAACAGAAACTTTTACTACTGCTGTTGATAATCAGCCTTCGGTAGAAATACATGTATTGCAAGGTGAAAGACCAATGGCTAACGATAATAAAACAATCGGTCGTTTTCACTTAGACGGTATTCCACCGGCACCACGCGGAGTTCCTCAAATTGAAGTAACTTTTGATATTGATGCAAACGGTATTTTAAATGTCTCGGCTAAAGATAAAGGAACAGGAAAAGAGCAAAAAATTAGAATTGAAGCTTCATCAGGATTAAGCGAAGAAGAAATTAATCGTATGCGTGACGAAGCAAAAGCTAATGCTGAAGCTGATGCAAAAGCTAAAGAAAAAATAGATAAAATAAATGCAGCAGACAGTCTTATCTTCCAAACAGAAAAGAATTTAAAAGAGTTTGGTGATAAAATTCCTGCTGATAAAAAGAAACCTATCGAAGATGCTTTGGCTAAACTGAAAGAAGCTCACAAAAAGCAGGATTTAGATGCTATAGATGCTGCTACCAATGAGGTGAATACAGCATTCCAAACAGCTTCGCAAGACATCTATAATGCTCAGCAAGCACAAAGTGGCGGAGCACAAGAAAATGCAACCGGACAACAAGCTAATGCCGGAGCAAACTCTGACTCTAAAGATGAGGAAGTAACAGATGTTGATTTTGAAGAAGTTAAGTAATATTTGAAAATAACTATT
>CAYRJP010000204.1:0-4628 GCA_964424425.1 uncultured Bacteroidales bacterium
CCGTTTATTCTACCTCAACAGGCATCTCTTTTGTCAATTTAATTCTCTCAGGCGAAATATCAGCCTGCATGACAATAATTTCAACACCTGAGTTTACAGCTTTTTTTAAATATTCTGCATATACAGGGTCAATATCTTTGGCAGGAGCAAAAATTGAAACATCGGTTCGCTGAATGATATAAAGCATTACTGCTCTATAACCTTGCTTTTTCGCTTCAATTAGCGACATTAGATGCTTTTGCCCTCGTGTTGTTATTGCATCGGGAAACAGAGCATAATCGCCTTGTTTATACGTTACATTTTTTACCTCAATAAAACATTTTTCGTTGTTGTTTTCACAATAAATATCAAAACGACTGTTACCGAATTTCACCTCTCTTTTTACCGATGAATATCCCGACAGTTTATCAATTTCACCGTTTTTTACTGCTTCGTAAGCCAAAATATTAGGAATTGACGTATTTATACCAACCCATTTACCGTTAATTTTTATCATCTCCCATGTAAATTTGGTTTTACGTTTAGGGTCGTCAACGGGAGTCAGATAAACTTCGGCATTGGTTTCCAAACAACTTTTCATAGAACCCGAATTAGTGCAATGTGCAACTACCGTCTCACCTGTATCTAACTTTACATCGGTTAAAAATCGCTTATACCGTTTAATAAGTTTTCCGTGAATAAGTTTTTTTTGAAATAGCATATTTTTAAAAAAAATTTATACTCTTACTACTTCGGTTCCATTATTATTAGCGGAATAAGCATCTCTTCCATTGAAATTCCCCCATGCTGAAATGTATTTTTATAATAGCTTACATAATGATTATAATTATTAGGATAAGCAAAAAAATCGGTTCCGGTAGCAAAAATATACGACGAACTAACATTTAATTTTGGCAAATGAACCGATTGCGGATTGGTAATTTCAAATACTTGTTTAGGATTATAACTTAACGATTTACCATGTTTATAACGTAAATTGGTGCTTGTATTTTTGTCGCCTGTTACCTTTACGGGATTATTAACTTTTATAGTTCCGTGGTCGGTGGTTATTACTACTTTTATCTTTTTTTCGGCAAGTTTTTTAAGCAATTCAAACAGTGTGCTGTGTTCAAACCACGATTGTGTAATACTTCGGTATGCGGCATCATCGCTTGCAAGTTCGCGTATCATATCCATTTCGGTGCGGGCATGCGACAGCATATCAACAAAATTTATCACCACAACTGATAAATCGTGATTTAATATTTGTGACGAATTGGCAAGAATTTTTTTACCCTGTTCAGAGTTTAATACTTTATCGTAAAAAAATGAAGAGTTAATACCCATACGAGCCATTTGCTTTTGCATCAGCTTTTCTTCATACTGATTTTTTCCGCCTTCATCGTCTTCGTTAAGCCAATATTCAGGATGCAACTTTTCAATTTCCGACGGCATAAGTCCGGCAAACATTGAGTTACGGGCAAATTGTGTTGCAGTAGGTAATATACTGTAAAAAAGCTCTTCGGAATTTACTTTATAAAATTGTGTAATCAGCGGCTCAATAATTTTCCATTGGTCGTAACGCAGGTTATCAATTAAAAATACAACTACCTGTTCGTCATTATTCAACATAGGAAACACCTTTTTATCGAAAATATTAGGTGACATTACAGGTCGATTATCGGTATCTGAGCTAAACCAGTTTTGATAATTCTTTTTAATAAATTTTGCGAAACTGTTATTAGCGTCATTTTTTTGCATTTGCAATACATCATCCATTTGCTGACCGCCACTCTGTTCAAGTTCCAATTCCCAGTAAACAAGTTTTTTGTAAGTATTAATCCAATCGTCGGCAGTCATGGAATCGTTAATCAATAAACCGAGTTTCCCAAATTCCGATTGATAATTCGATGTTGTTTTTTCACTTACCAAACGCTGTTTGTCGGTAATTTTTTTTATAGCCATTAATATTTGTTTCGGATTTACCGGCTTTATCAAATAATCGGCTATTTTTGAACCTATTGCTTCATCCATAATATATTCCTCTTCGCTTTTGGTAATCATTACCACAGGTATATTATTACGGATATTTTTTATTTCTGCTAAAGTTTCGAGTCCGGTAAGACCGGGCATATTTTCATCAAGAAAAATAAGGTCGTAATTTTTATTTTTTACCATATCTACGGCATCGGTGCCGTTATTTATTGTATCAAGAATATATCCTTTTGATTCTAAAAAAATTATATGCGGCTTTAATAAATCAATCTCATCATCTACCCAAAGTATCTCAATGTTCTTCATCTGTTTAAAATTTAGTAATTATTTGATATTATGTAAATTATAATTATCTCCGACATAGTTTCACTCCTAATTTATTTCGAAGGTCGTCGGTTTCATGTGCTTAAAATTCTGTATTAAAAAATGTATAATACTGTTTATTTAACGGATATAAAATAAAAACATTGTTTTATACCAAAAATAGTGCCGAAAGTTATTTTAGCTTGAAATGACAACTTTTGACTGTTAGATGCTAGACGCTAGAAGTTAGACTATTAGACAGCTACTTTTAACTTATTTCTTTATCTCACGTAAAGACGCAAAGAGATTTCTCACTGCCGTTCGAAATGACAGCTTTCAATCAAAAACTACACACTAAACTATTAGATACTTACTTTTAACTTTATAAACTTTCAACTAATAATTTTCATCTACAAAAGATGTTAAATACCATTTACCGTTAATTCGTTTAAACTCTCTTTCCAAATAAAATCCGCCACCATCAATATAAATTACTTCTTTGTAATAATTGCCTGTTTTGGTGATTTTTGTTTTAAACATTGAAGTATCAATACTGCTAACAGTAGCACGGTGCATCATCCAATTCTTTTTTTCCGTTTCAGGATTTTCGCCTTTTACCACAGGAAATTTAACTCGTGAAATTTGAAATAGACTATCGGTATGAAATCGTTTATAAAATGAATTAAAATTTTCGGTAGTAGCTTTTTTAACAGCGGTTTTTGTAGCTTTTTTTGTTACATGCTTTTCGGTATCGGGTGCTTTTTCGACAACACTCTCTTTTTGTGTTCTGTTACAAGCCGATATTGTAAGTAAAGTTAAAACTAAACTTATTATTAATAATCTCATTAGCTTAAAATTAAAGTGTAATTAATTGATTTTGTGAAGTTATAAAAAAATATTTTTATGCATAATTGTTTGTCGGATATATAATAAATAATATAACTTTATGTAAAAATAAATAGTAAAAATAGTTATGATATTGAAAAAAACACGTGAAAATCTTTATCAAATAATTTTTGAAGCCGATACTCCGGCAGGCAAACTGTTTGATGTTGTTCTTATTATTCTTATAGCAATAAGCATACTTGCCGTAATACTCGAAAGTGTTGAAAATATAGGACAAAATTACGGTATTTTTTTTCAATATCTCGAATGGTCAATAACACTTATTTTTACTTTTGAATATCTTGTCAGGTTAATGGTTGTAAGGCGACCTGCAAAATTTATTTTCAGTTTTTACGGAATAATAGATTTTTTGTCGTTTATGCCGTCGTATATCGGATTGTTTATAGCCGGCACTCACGGGCTTATGGTTATTAGAGCATTACGATTATTACGTATTTTCAGGGTATTGAAAATAAATCGTTACATCAACGAAGGAAATTATTTGATACGGGCACTTAAAGCCAGCAGAGTAAAAATAAGTATTTTTTTGTATGCCGTATTAATGATAATAATAATTATCGGAGCGGTAATGTATCTGATAGAAGGACAACAAAACGGATTCGACAGTATTCCCCGTAGTATGTATTGGGTAATTGTAACTATTACCACCGTAGGTTTTGGCGATATTACTCCGCAAACTACTATCGGACAGTTTATTGCATCGTTTATTATGATTTTGGGTTATGCAATAATTGCTGTTCCAACGGGAATAGTAACTGCTGAAATAGGTAAAGAGAAAAAGAAAAAAGCCACTACTCAGGTATGTCCCGAATGTTTAAAAGAAGGACACGATATTGATGCTACACATTGTAAATATTGCGGTGCTTTATTATAATTATTTTTTACTTTGATATTCGGCAACCCAGCCTGCATCGCTTACTGTTTTAAGAAATTTCCACAGGTTTTCGCCGTAAGCATAGTCCGACATTCGCGAAATACCAAACTGCCTTAACATTCCGAATTGTGCTTTCGACGGTATTCCGCTTGGTGTTCCCCATCCTGCTTCTCTACTGTAAGGATTAATATCGTTTTTTAATTTCCACAGTTCATTTAAAATTTTTGGGTCTATCTCATATTTTTCAAAAAAATTAACCTTGTCGGGATTAGCTTTTGATGCTTCGTAGCCCATTGCTTGTCTTACAAATGCACTTTTTGTAAGAAAAATAACTTCGTGTGTGCTATCGGGGTTTTCACGCATTATACCAAACGAAACATGAAATGTGGCACTTGATATTAAACAGATACCAAAACTATATCGTGATTTCCGTATTTCGGGAACATAATCTTTTTTCGGAACTAAAATTTGAGCTTCTGCCGCAAATACCGAAATCAATAATACAACTGTTAACAAAAAATTCTTCATAGTATAAAATTATTAATTATATCGGTTTATGTATAAAGCATTG
>CAYRJP010000205.1:0-4623 GCA_964424425.1 uncultured Bacteroidales bacterium
AAAAGTTTATAAAGTTGAAAGTAAGTATCTAATAGTTATAGATTCTAATATTTAATTTCTAGCATTCAAAAGCTGTCATTTCGAACGGTAGTGAGAAGTTCCTTTGCATTTCAGCATCTTTGCATGAAAAATCTTAACTCTATAAACTTTAATTTCTTTAATCTTTTTTCAGCTCAGCCCATACCAAAGCACTACTTCCCAGTATTGCGGCATTTTCACCCAAATCTGAAGGAAGTAATTTAACTTTATTGCTAAAAACAGAAAGCATATATTTTTCCATGTAATATTGAACCTGTTCAAACAACATAGAGCCGGCATTGGCAACTCCGCCAAACAAGAAAACAGCTTCGGGGCTGGCTATTGCAACATAATCAGCAATTGCTTTACCAAGAATTTTAGCTGTTTTTTTAAATGTTTCAAGAGCTATATAATCGTGTTTTTGTGCTGCTTCAAATATTTTTTTCGATGTCATTTTGCTGTAAGGAATATCACGTAATTCGCTCGACTCAATGTTAAATGCCAATTGTTCGTAAACTGTTCGCACCATTCCGGTTGCCGATACATATGTTTCAAGACAACCTTGTCTGCCACAGTTACAGCGTCTTCCGTTGGGTTCTACAATTGTATGACCAAGCTCACCGGCAAAACCATCGTGACCGTATAAAACTTTACCGTTTACAACTATTCCGCTACCCAAGCCTGTTCCGAGAGTAATTACAACAAATTCTTTCATGTTTTTTGCTCCGCCGTAAATCATCTCGCCAATGGCTGCTGCATTGGCATCATTTGTTAAAAATACAGGGATATCGTAATATTTTTTAAAAAGAGATGTAAACGGGATAATTCCTTGCCAACGAAGATTGGCAGCATCTTCTATGGTGCCTTTGTAATAGTTGCCGTTAGGAGCTCCAACACCTATACCAACCAATTCATATTCTTCTTTTATTGTTTTTGTTCCTGTGTCAATAACCGAACAAATTTCAGAGATATAATTCTCTATTTCAGCATGTTTTTGTGTTGAAATTGAAGATTGAAAATATATTTTACCTTTTTTATCAACAATACCTATTACGGTATTTGTCCCTCCAATATCTATTCCTACGGCTAACTTCTTCATTTTAAATGATATATTAGTATATGTGCATTTTGTTTTTTCAAATGAGCCTTTAAATCTTTTTAAGGCATAGCAAAATTACAAATATTTATTTTTCAAAAAGAAACTTTTGAAAAAATTTTATAAAGTTGCACTGTTTTTAATATATTTTTTAGTAACGAGAAAATATAAACAACAATAATATTCTGAAAAACAAATAAATATATTACAATTTTGCAAATGTAACTTTTATGTATATTTATGCAAAATATTTTTCTAAATACTTAAAATATGCAAAAAATATTGTTCTTAGATTTGAGATATTTATTTGTTTTTATAGATAACAACAAGCAAATAAATTAAAACAGCAACACTTAAAATTGTTGGTGGAACAGCTGCTTTATCGCCAAAAAGTTGTATTGCTGTAACTACCGAAAAACCTGAGCTTTTTACGGCAAACAGTAATTGCGAAGATATTATATCGGGTTTCGACACTCTTTTTTTAATAATTTGTTTAAGTAAAAAACTACCACCGAACATTACTGCCAATACCCCAAGAGATACTTTGAAAAGAGTTGAAAAGTCGCTTACAAAAACATGACTGTTTACTCCTACCGATGTATAAATTATAATGGAAAATCCGATGTCAATAATAACACCTCTGACTTTTTTTACCGGCTCAATAATTCGTTTTATCAATAACAGCCGTGAAGCAGCAAAAGGAATTATTATCAATAAAATCATTACCTTAAAAATTTCAAAAGGATTTATATCGGGATTTCCCGAAAAACCTCCGATAATTAGCGGAGCAAGAAATATAGAGGCTATAAAAGCTCCGAAAGTTCCTAAAATTGAGTAGTTCAGATTACCTCCCGATTTAACCGTAAAAGGAATAATTGCAACACCCGGAGGAGTTGCTGCTATAATAATAAAACCTATAAACAGATTTTGGTCGTATCTGAATAAAAAAGCAACAGGTATCATTATCACACCAAAAATAATGTGATTGAGCAGAATACCTTTAAGCATTGGTTTTACAACTGTTTTTAACGGAAATAGTGATTTAGTAAGAATTCCCGATAAGGAAAATGTCATAACAACAGCTAAAACCCAAAATGTTGATGATTTTAAAATTTGTGCTAAATCGGGAAATAAAATCCCTGCGGCAACAGCCATTACCAGAAAAATATTTCTGTCTGAGATTATTTTTTTTATCATGCTGCAAAGGTAACAATTTACTTATTTAAAATAAATCTAAATAGCTGTTTTTTATCATTGATGTTATAAAAATTATATGTAGCTTTGTAGATATGTAACACACATTCACAAAAAATATAATAAAATGGAATTTAATTTGATTTTACTCGGAATATTGGGTGGTCAGGAAGTTATACTGATAGTGATAGCTATTCTTATATTGTTTGGCGGTCGTAAAATTCCCGAATTAATGAAAGGTTTGGGCAAAGGAATAAAAGAGTTTAAAGATGCCACAAAAGACGACGAAGTAGCCAAAGAGGTAAAAAACATTAAAAAAGAGATTAACTCGGTTACCGATAACATAAAGGATAGTGCCAAATTATAGAATTCTGTATCAGTATTTTTATGGCTAAAAAAAAAGATGATAATATTGAGATGACCCTTTGGGATCATCTTGAAGAGTTGAGGTGGGTTGTTATCCGTTCGTTGGGTGCTGTGGGAATATTGAGTATTGTAGCATTTATAAACAAAAATATAGTTTTCAACAGAGTTTTTCTTGCTCCCAAAGAACCGCAATTTATTACAAATCAACTTCTTTGTAAGTTTTCGAAATATTTAAATTCCGATGCTCTTTGTCTTAACCAAAACGGACTCGATATAATAAATATAAAACTGGCGGGACAATTTACCACACATCTTTACAGTTCATTTGCCGTAGGGCTTTTTATAGCATCACCATATATTATTTTTGAGTTTTGGCGATTTGTAAAACCTGCACTGCATCCCAAAGAAAAAAAGCACAGCCGAGGTGCTGTTTTAATAAGTTCATTTTTATTTATTACAGGAGTTTTGTTCGGGTATTTTTTAATTGTTCCGCTTACAATAAATTTTCTTGGCGGTTATCATGTGAGTGATGCAGTGTCTAATACTATATCGTTGGGGTCGTATTTGCGAAATGTAGTTTCGGTTTCGTTGTCGCTCGGGGTGGTTTTTGAAATACCCGTTTTAGTATATTTTCTTACAAAAACAGGGCTAATAACGCCTCAATTTATGCGAAAAAGCCGAAAAATAGTATTAATTATATTATTGATTGTGTCGGCAATTATCACGCCCCCCGATATGATAAGCCAAATTATGGTATGTATTCCGCTTTTGGGTTTATATGAACTTAGTATTAAAATAAGCCAACGTGTTTATAATAAAAATTTTGCCGATTAGTTTTTTGCCGGTTAGCGGTCTATTCTCTTACATTTACAGTTAATAAACAATTTGGCATGTTTTATAATTCCTGCAAAAGCCTTAACTTTGGGGTAAACGAAAATACAAAAAAAATGAAAGAATTTAATACATCGGGACCAAATATACTGTCGCAACATTACACTTTAATAAGAGAAGATTTAATTAAACAAGGCGTTACACTTGTAAGAAAAAGCCGATACTTTACCATTTGGGCACCACGTCAAACAGGCAAAAGCACTTACTTTCGTATGCTTGCCACCGAATTGCAAAAACAAGGCTATAAAGTAGCACATATTAATTTTGAAAGTTACAGAAATGCATCGTTGCAAAGTTTTTTAAATCGTTTTACCAGATATTTAAAAGAAAATTGGGGAGAAGATTTCTCAAAAGAGAAAGATATTTCAAATATTTTTGAATTAATAGAAAAAATTAACAACAAAAAATGCGTATTAATAATAGACGAAGTAGAAGGCATAAATAAAGAGTACTTCGGTGATTTTCTGCACTCCATACGTAATGCCTACCATTCGCGAGAAACACACTGCTTAAAAAGCGTAATACTTGTGGGAGTATCAAACATATTAGGTGTAGTTCAAGACAATGCCAGCCCGTTTAATATAGCCGATAACTTAAACGTTCCATACTTTACTCGCGATGAAGTTTACGAACTCCTGCATCAACACGAAGAGGAAACATCACAACTGTTTGCCGAAAAAGTAAAAGAAAAGATATGGCAGATAACCGCAGGACAACCCGGACTTGTCAACGGTTTTGCCAAGGTGTTGGTTGACCGCAATCCCGAAAAAAAAGTGCTTGATTACAACGATTATCTTGTGGTTGAAGATTGGTATCTGACCGAAGCCATTGATAAAAACTTTGCCAACATACTTAATCAAGCCAAAAAAGTACGCTCGTTTGTAGAGCGATTGCTGTTTACCGAAGATAAGATACCATTTGATATTGACAGAGAAAGCATAAAACTGTTACATACAAACGGACTGATAAAAAAAGACGAAAGCGGTAAAGTTACCTTTTGGGTTCCTTTTTACAAAAAGCGACTTTACAAAGCATTTTACCCCTACACTAATGGCGAA
>CAYRJP010000206.1:0-4621 GCA_964424425.1 uncultured Bacteroidales bacterium
TGATGATTTTTCAAGCAGCTTCTAAGTTATAATAGTTATGATTTTTATTTATCTTCTATAAATAAAAATGTTAATGTTTGATTAAGAAGTAAATAACCTATTTCACCAAAAGTGATAGGTCCTGATACGTTATCTATTTTTTTTCCTTCTAATTCTCCGTACAGATAATTTAAAATACAGTTGCATGAAAATTCAGGTTTTGTTTTGATATTTTTCACTTGCATATTAAAGTTTGCAACATAGTTTGTAATAGGGTTTGCAAATTTATATTTTCTGCCTTTAAAAATAGGAGCATAAAATTTCACTTTATCATTTTCTATACTTTGAAAACTTACATTTATTAAAGCTCCTGAATAGTCTGATATGATAGGTAATTTTATATCAATATTATTTTCTTTAATGTATTTAGCAAGATTTGTTTTTTTTCCGTTTATTAAGCAGCAATCTGTACAACAGAATCCATCTTCTAGAAATTCAATTTCGATATTGTTATCCGATTGAGAAAAAATATTTGTTATTTCTAATCTTGCAATTTTATTTTTAGGTAATTCGATATGAAAAGCAACAATTTTATCTGTATAAACTTCGCCTGTTAGTCCGTTATATGTTTTAGCAATATCATTAGAATTAATATCTATTCCTGCTACCCAACCTGTTATAGGGTTGTCAAATAGGTTTTCGTGTTCCGGTATTCGTAAAGCATATTCTTTGTGAACATCGGTAAATGGAGGAACAATAATGGTAGAACATCCATTGTTAAAAGTATCATCAACAATGTTCATAACTTCATTGGCAGAGTATGATTTTATTAAATAATTATCAGGTTTATCAGACAGATTATTAACAAAAATTAACTCTTGAGTAAACATTCCTTTTTTGGTACCCATAAAATAAGGAGTTGTTCCACCAATCCAATTACCATTAGGTAATTTAGATAATACTCTTTCATCACCTGCCAGTGATAAAAATCTACCTTGTTTAATAAATTGTACTACTTCTTCTACTTTATATAATTTATTTTCCATGATTATTCTACTTCTATGTGGTTAAAAATTTTTTTTATATCTGCTTTTACAGCTAAAGAATATTTTTCACATAAGCTGTGAATTTTTGTAATTCCATCTTCTAAGGTCATTTTTGCATTTTTAATAGCTCGTTTTGTTTGGTCAATTTGCATTTGTAAAACAAAATTTTCAAGTTCTACATTTATTTGACCGGTTAGCAAATCTTGCCATTCTTTTCTTTCTTTTTCAGGTATTTTATCCATGATTACCAAGTTTAGTGTTTAACAATTAAAAAAATCAGATTAAATGATTTTTGTAAATTATTTAAATATTTAATGAAAATTTGGACTTAACTAATATCTTTTTACTAAAATAAACATTTTTTTTAATATATAAAATGATAAATATCATTTTATATTCATTTTACCGAGTAAGATTTCCAAAACCTGATTTGCTTGCATATTTGCAACAATAGCTACTCTTGGCCCCAAAGGAGGTAAGTTTATATCTACTTCTGAAATTCCGTCACCGCATATATATGTATTGTCAAATTTTTCTGTTTTTAGTGAATTATTATCTCCCCAACCTGCCATACCCGAACCTATTATTAACGGTTTAGCAGGCATTTTTTCAATAACGGTTTCTATCAGCATTTGTTTTTCTTTTTTGTCGTCAAAAGCTTCGACAATAACATCGCAATCGGCAAAATAGGTTGTAATATCTTTTGCAACTAATTTTTTATCAATTAGTTGCAGGTTAATATTTTTATTTATTCTAAAAAGATTATCGGCAAGAGCCTTAACTTTTTTCATGCCTATTTGGTTGTGAAAAAAATATTGACGATTAAGATTTGATTCGGTTACAATGTCAAAATCGGCAATAATAATGTTTGTAATACCTGCTCTTACAAGTGATACTGCACAGTTAGACCCCAATCCGCCTGCTCCGGCAATACCAATTTTAAATTTTGACAATTTATCTTTAATTTGATTATAGTTCATTTTTCAGTATATAGAATTAGCAAATGTATCAAATATTAAAAAAATAATTTACGGTAAAAAATAAAAATAAACTACTATTTTATAACATATTTTTGATAAAATATTTTATTCATCTATGAATATATATATATTATATACTGTTGAAAATCAGAGTTATTCAAATAAGTTATACGTAATAAATAGAATTTTAAGGTTAAATATTTGATTATTACCGAATTGCAATATTTTACATATTGATAAAATTCATAAATTAAAACTAACAATTTATTACTTTTGTATTTTAAAAAAATAAATTTGAAAATAATATAGTTTAAATATTAAGGAGGAATTCTAATGAATCTTGAAGAAATTAAGAAAACACACAAACTCATCAAGGAGTATAAGTATGAGTGGCGTCCTATTGATAAAGGGTATAATAATCGTACTCTTTATGTAAATTTGGATGATAACAAAATTGAAGAGAAACCTGTTACTGAACTGATGAAAGATAAATTTATCGGTGGTAAAGGATTTGGATTAAAACTTCTTTGGGAAGCTACAAAACCTGAAACAAAGTGGGATGACCCCGAGAATGAGATTGTAATTTCACCCGGACCAATTGCCGGTATTACACAATATTCAGGTACAGGAAAATCACTTGTAGTATCAGTTTCTCCTACTGATTTTATAATGGATAGTAATGTGGGAGGTTTTTACGGTCCGTTTTTAAAATTTTGTGGATTTGATGCTATTGAAATTCAAGGAAAAGCTGATAAAGATGTAATAATTGTTGTTGATGAATTAACTGAAACAGTTAGAATTGAAGAGCTTAATATTGAAGAGAGTGACAGCCATGAGTTGGCTCTCAAATTAACAAAAATGTATGCCGAAGAAGGAAAAGAAATTAATGTTTCTGTTGTTTCTTCAGGTCAAGCAGCCGACCATTCATTAATCGGAATGTTGAATTTCAGTTTTTACGATAAAAAACGTAAAGAAGTTCGTTTAAAGCAAGCAGGTCGTGGTGGTATAGGTTCTGTTTTTAGAAATAAACGAGTAAAAGCTCTTGTTGCAAGAGTAAAAAATATAGGTGGAAACCGTAATAACGTAGTTGACCTTAAAGCCATAATGGAAAGAGGTAAGCGTTTTAATAAAGAGATGAAAGATTTTGATGCTGTTCAAAATCAAATGACTGAAACAGGAACAGCTCACCTTATGGAGATAATGAACGATTACGATTTGTTGCCTACAAATAATTACAAATTCGGAGCACACAAAGATATCAGCAATATTGATTCTGTTGAGTGGAAAAAACGTTTTACACAAGGCGTGCCTGATGGGTGTTGGTTAGGATGTAATATGAGTTGTGCAAAAGGTGTTGACCATTACGAGATACAAACAGGTCCTTATAAAGGACAAAAAGTAATTGTTGACGGACCTGAATATGAAAATGCTGCAGGATTAGGTTCCAATTGTGGAATTTTTGATGCTGATTATATTATAGAAGCTAATTTTTATTGCGATACTTATGGTATTTGTACCATTACTTGGGGAACTCTTATGGCATTTGTAATGGAATGTTATGAAAACGGCATTCTGAATAAAGAGAGAACAGGTGGTTTGGAACTTAACTTTGGCAACAAAGAGGCAGCTATGGAAGTTATGCATCAATTGGCAAGAGGCGAAGGTTTCGGAAAAATTGCAGGACTCGGTATTGCAAAAATGAAAGAAATGTTTATCGAAAAAGGTTGGGGTGATGCTCAATTCCTTAACGATATTGGTATGGTAAATAAAAATCTTGAGTATTCAGAGTATGTTTCTAAGGAATCATTAGCTCAGCAAGGTGGTTTTGCCATGACAAACAAAGGACCTCAACACGATGAGGCTTGGCTTATTTTTATGGATATGGTAAATAATCAGATTCCTTCATTTGAAGATAAGGCAGAAGCATTACACTATTTCCCGATGTTCAGAACATGGTTCGGATTAAACGGATTATGTAAATTGCCTTGGAACGATATAGAACCCGGTGATAATGCCGAAACCGATGAACCGGCAAAAGTTCCCGAACATGTTGATAATTATGTGACAATATATAATTCGGTTACAGGAAAAAATATTGATAAAGAAGAACTTATTCGTCAGTCGGAAAGAGTTTACAATTATCAGCGTATTTTTAATCTTCGCAGAGGATACGGAACCAGAAAATATGATGCTCAACCGTATCGTGCAGCAGGACCTGTTACCAACGAAGAGTATGAGTCACGTCAAGAACGTTACGATAAGCAATTGAAAGAGATTATCGGCGTTAATCCCGAAGGTAAATCAACAGATGAGAAAAAGGCTATTCTTCGTAAATATCGCGAAGAGCAGTATGAAAAACTTCTTGATGCTGTTTATTATCGCAGAGGATGGAATAAAAATGGTGTGCCTACTATTGAGCATCTTAAACAGTTAGGAATGGATTTACCTGAATTAATTGAAACTGTTAAGCCTCATTTAGATTAAGAAAATTATTCTTTATAATAAAAAAGCGAGTTGTAAGACTCGCTTTTTTTATGATGTTGTATATTATTTCCGGCAAATTTATTTATTTTTCGGAATACGTCCCGGAGTATAAGGAGCATCTAATTCATCAAG
>CAYRJP010000207.1:0-4614 GCA_964424425.1 uncultured Bacteroidales bacterium
AAGTTAAATTTATTTGTGATGTTGATACGGCTGTTGCCTGTAAGTTTTGCGGAACAGTAGGAGCTTCGGTATCTGAACTTTGACTGATATATTCGTATGCACCTATATCGTATGCTGTTCCCGAAGGTCTGTTGTGTTTATCCAAATCAACAATAACAACTGAACTTACTGCATTTGTTCCTGCATCAACTGCTTGTGAAGAAGACAGCAGATGATAATTATTGTTAGACGGATTAGTAAATATTGATGTTACATTATCGGCAACCAACGAATTAGTTCCCAAGTTTAAATTCTGCCATTCTTGTAAACTAATAACACTTTCGCCGTCATCGGTACTCATTTTATTGTTTACAATGTTATAATCACATGTAAATTGAGATGTTGATTCTATTGATATACAGCCATTTGTATTGTGATTATTGATAATTATATTATTATATATTTCGGTATTTACATTACCGCCGTTTTTCACAAGAATTCCCCATCTACCGTCGGTTGGCACTATAATAGTATTATTATATATTTTTGCTCCACGCGAAACTATTGCACCGTCTTCACCGAAAAGAACCATCCCCTGACTACTATGATTATTATAAATAAGATTGTTGTATATTACGGGATTTTCAACTCCGTCCATATTAATTCCGCCACCGCCGTTATTATTATATATTTCATTGTTATAAATTTGTGCATTACTTATTATACCGTCACCTCCTGTTGAAAGGTCACCGTTTAAATGAATTCCGCAACCATGATTTCCGTAACATTTATTATATCTTATAATAGGACGGTCAGAACTGTTTGATACATAAATTCCGTGTTCGTCAACAGAATTGGTACAAATATTATTTTCAATAATAATATCATCGGTAAATCCTGTAAATATTCCGCGTTCAGCGTTATTGTCGCATACGCAATTTTTAACGGTACAATGATTAGACAAAACAATTCTGATTCCACTTCCGCCTCCTGTTGCATTATTGGCATGAACACCGTCAATTACAATATAATCGGCATTTTCGATATTGATAATATCATCGCGGTTAGGTCCGTTTTGATTTATGATAACATTATTATTCATTGCTTTAAAAACAATCGGGTTATTGCTTGTTCCGTTATTATCTCTTATATCAAATCCGGTATATGTTCCGTTTTGAATAAAAACAGTATCACCTGCCGAAACAACACTTACTGCATGTTGTAGTGTTAAAAATGCTGTATTTAACGATAATCCGTCGTTTGAGTCATTTCCCGAATTTGAAACATAATAATTATGAGTATTTGAACTGCTTCCCGAATTAGTAGTTGCCGTTGTTGTTGTCGATTGTGCACTTTCATTGTTTGCTGCATCAACAGCAGAAACAGTATATGAATATTCTGTTGAGGCTTGAAGTCCGTTATCGGAATAATTATTTGTTGAATTTGTAGTTAAAAAACTACCGTTTCTATAAATTTTGTATCCGGTTACTCCTACATTATCGGTAGATATATTCCAAGTTAAATTTATTTGTGAAGATGATACGGTTGTAGCCTGTAAGTTTTGAGGAACCGAAGGAGCTTCGGTGTCATTGCCACTCGATTCACTTGTAGTAGCAGTTGCAGCACTCGATTGAGCACTTTCGTTACCTGCTGCATCAAAAGCCGATACTGTATATGAATATTCAGTATTATTGTTTAATCCTGCATCGGAATAAACCAAAGACAGAGAAGTATCTATTAATGTTCCTCCTCTATATATTTTGTATCCTGTAACAGCCTTATTGTCAGTAGATGCATTCCAACTTAAATTTATTTGAGAAGCCGATACGGCAGAAGCCGATAAATTTTGAGGTACAGTAGGTGCTTGAGTGTCATTTCCTGCATCATAATTTATAGAATGAATAGTATTATTCATATCAACAACAAAAGCAATAATACCATTTTCCGAAGCAGTAAAAGTTGTTCCGTTCGGGTCAATTGTAATTGTTTTTGAAGTATTGCCTGTTACACTTACGCTGTATGAACCTGATAAGTTAGCAATAACATGTGTTGTTGTTCCCGCTGCGTTGTAGTTGTATGTAATTGTTCCTGTTGGAGTTGCACTTGCCGAGTCGGCTGAAAACATTGCTAAAAAGTTTCTTGCTCCTGAAAGATGAACACCTTTCATTTTGTTATTCACAGAGGTAATATAATTTGTTGATGTTGATGTAGATTGGTTGTTATCAGCACATTCAAATACGGTAAACACTTGATTACTTTGAGGTGTTCCCGTAATATCAAAATCAGTAAAGTCTGCATCAGGATTACCGCCGTCAGCTATTGTACTTGAATTTGCAGGAGTTGACCATGTGCCTGTTACTCCAAAAACAGTAGTAAAAAATTTACCG
The DNA here is from genome assembly GCA_964424425.1 of uncultured Bacteroidales bacterium. Lineage (GTDB taxonomy): Bacteria > Bacteroidota > Bacteroidia > Bacteroidales > SZUA-534 > GH45. The sequence goes on from CAYRJP010000207.1 coordinate 2,367, forward strand.
TTGGTTTTAGTTAAAGTAACTTGTGTTCCATTTACAGTAGGAGTTCCGTTGTAAAACCATCTTAGTTTTACTTCTCTTGTGGGAGTTACCGCTGTTGGATTGTTAAGTTGAATATTATCAAAACAAACAACAATATCAGGATTAAAATAAATCATATGACGAGTGTAAAATGCTACATCAGGATTTGATGGGTAAGGATTCCATTCATCACCGTTATATGCATCTTGAATATTATTAATATAAGCGTATGTGAATTTTCCTGTATAGTTTTCGGAATGAAATTGAGGTGGGTCGATGCCTAAATCGCCGAAAATATATTCTTGGCAAGGTTGATACGGATGAACACCTGATATCATTGGAACATTTGCAAATAAACCTTTGGTGCTAGGTCCTGATGCCCATTCTCTACCGAATATTAAAAATCGTTCTCCACGTGAAGCTATTTTTATTTGCCCCACATTTGATGATGAATTTTCACTTCCCACGTGATGTCCTAAAAACTCAACATATGTTGCATCTTTGTTGTTCCACGAATCAGAACGAACAATTATTCTGCCAATATTATATTTATAATATAAACCACCCATATTTTCTGCGGTAGGTTCTATTTCGGTAATATCTGCATCGTTAAGTTGCCAAAGCATATAGCCCCACAAAGGTAAATCGTCGTATGGTTCCCAATCCAAATGATTTGTGTACCATTTTGATATTCCTTTAAGTGTATTTGATAAAGGAGTCCCGCCACGTAACATAGTTAACAGTTGACGAGTGGGATTTCCTTGCCATTGTCCTGTCCAAGAACCATCGTCACTAAAATAGTCACGATTAGGTAAAAGCATATGAACGAATGATTTTACTAAATCTTCGTGCCAATTGGTTTCCGACCAGTGATTATTCATTGTTGTACCGGTTTCAAGAGTTCTCGGATATAGAATCCAAGCAAAAGAATGTCCTAAACCATATTGCCAACCTTCACGATGTTCACCGCCATCAAATTCACCACCTTCAATAATCGGTATTATATCTTCGTTCCACATATCTTCTGCTTGTGTAAGCCATGCCGATTGATAACCCGAATCACCGAATAATCCGATGGCTGCAGTATAAATCATTTCAAAAAAACCACCGTAATAATTATCTTCTATTTCTCCGTTCCTATTATTATAACCACTGGTATTATACCAATCAATCCATTCTTTTGCTCTTTTATTTACAGAGTCTATTACGGTTTGTGTTAAATCAGGAGTTCCATCAAGCCAGTCTCTGCCTATAGAAATACCCATTCCTATTGTTCTGGCTCCGTATCCTGAATCATAATGAATTTGATCTTTTCCTCCATTACCGTTTCCGACAGGTTGGTCAGTGCCACTGTCGTCAAACAGCATTGCTTTTAAGTAAACAACTCCTTCGTTACCGTAAATTGTATCTCCTGTTATTTGATACATCAGTGCATAGCTTAAAAGAGCATCCTTCCATCCGTAACCTTGATATACGGATGTTTCATATTCACCTGTTACAGAATAAAGATGATTATCACACCAATTCTTTAAGTTTTGCCAATCAGTTGTATTGGCATCTTTGTTGGCTCTAAGTTTTGTTAAAACATCATTGTTTAACCAAATACGAGGATGAGACGCATTTACTGTTCCTTGACTAAACAAATTGAAAGAAAGAAACAATAATAAAATAGTAGTAAATAATTTTATTTTCATTTGGTAAAATATTAATTGTTAATTGATATTTATGTAAATTATTTTTTTATAATTTTTTGCATATAATTTTTTTCAGAACTTATTATTTTAATAAAATATATTCCGCTTTTAAAGTTTGAAACATTCACTGATTCTTTATTTTGAATATTATTCTTCTCAAATAATATTTTTCCTGAAAAATCGGTAATTACAATTTTTTGTATTTTAATATTTTCAAACTCTAAATATATTTCTTCCGAAACAGGATTTGGATAAATATTTATTAATGATGATTCATCAATTTCTTCAATATTATCGGGTTTTGTAGTAGCTTTAACTTCTGTAGATTTAGCACTTTCGTTACCCGCTGCATCAAAAGCACTTAACATATAAGCGTATTCAGTTGCTGCATTTAATCCTGCATCTGTAAATGCGGTTGAATTTGTAACAGTATCTATTAGATTGCCGTTTCTGAAAACTTTATAACCAACTACAGCAATATTATCAGTAGATGTATCCCATGTTAAAATAATTTGAGATGCAGAAACAACAGTAGC
>CAYRJP010000208.1:0-4595 GCA_964424425.1 uncultured Bacteroidales bacterium
CCCAACTTATTTATAATGTTATCTTTAAAATAATTACATCCAAATAACGGCAAAAACAGCAGCTAATATTATTGTAAACAGTATTTCTCCAATCCATTTATTTCGAATTTCAAGAAACGAAGTTGAAAATATAATAGATGCGGGAAAAGCAATAACATAAATTAATTCGTATCCGATATACGGATAAAAAACAAATATTCCGATTACATATAATGTAAACAGAATAAAAATCCAATAGTATTTCCGGATGTTAATTTTTTTCACCCCCACAAGTCTTATGCCTCCCAATATCATAAAAAACATAATTATACCCAGTGCCGAAAAAACATAAACTTGTATTTCGGACAAAGCAATTTGTTTAACGGTATTAAATACTATTTGGGGTATTTCACTGATTTTTTGTTGAAAATTGTCAGTTAAATACAGATATGAAATATAAAATGCCAACGGCGTAATTAATCCCAATATCGAAGTCATCCATTCACGCCAGTTAAATGTCCGCAAAACAAACATTGTTAACCAAATAATAAAAAGAAAAACAAAAATATTAGGGTAAAAAATTGTTCCGAAACCAAGTAACAAACCACTTTCGTAGTATCGTTTAAGTTTATTGCGTTCTTTATCAATAACAAAAGATTTTTCTATGGCAAACAGTAAAAAAAGGTTTGCAATTAATACGGGATGTAAATTTTGGTATGAAACTAAAATAGACGAAAACAATACAAAAAATACAGCCGGCAGATATGTTCTGTTTTCAATAAAAATATGTTTAAAATTGAGTCTGATTAATATATACGATTGAATAATCAGCAAAATAAAAGCAAATATAAATTTTGCTTTCGGATGAAAACTTAACAATCCCGATAACCAATTATAAGCAAAGGTTGTATTACCTAAGTCAACAGGTTGAATATTAACCAACTGTATATTAAATAAAGAAGGAATCCATAATGCTACTCCCAAGAAGGGGATTAAAAAAATAACATACGGATGATTACTTTTAAAAAGTTTTAGTAACATACTGTAATTTATAAAACCTCAATATAAAACAGTTATTCTTTTACTTAAAGTTATACTAAGGATATATTTAAAAATCAACTATTTAAAATTTACAAATCGAAACCGATATCTTTTCTGTAATATTTTTTATCAAAAGTTATTTTTTCGGCTGTTTTATACGATGCTTTTAAAGCATCTTTAATATTTTCACCAAATGATGTTACAGCAATAACTCTGCCTCCCGATGTAACAATTTTATTGTCTTTTTTAGCGGTTCCCGCATGAAAAATAATACTGTCGGTTTTGTTTTCCAGCCCGTTTATCTCTTTGTTTTTTTCGTAACTTTCAGGATAACCGCCCGAAACAAGCATTACTGTTGCAGCTGCTTTATTAGAAATTTCCATAGGCGACCAGCCTAATTGTTTATCGGGAACCGATACTAACAATTCTAACAAATCACTTTCGATACGAGGAATAACAACCTCTGTTTCAGGGTCTCCCATTCTTACATTGTATTCTATCACCATAGGATTGTTATCAACATTTATCAACCCGAAAAATATAAATCCGTTATAATCAATATTTTCAGTTCGCAAACCTTTTACGGTAGGTTCTATTATACGGTCGATAACTTTTTGAGTAAACTCTTTGTCGGCGAAAGGCACAGGTGATACAGCACCCATTCCGCCGGTATTTAGTCCGGTATCTCCTTCGCCTATTCTTTTATAGTCTTTGGCTTCGGGAAACAGTTTATAATTGTCGCCGTCGGTTAATACAAAATATGATACTTCTATTCCCGACAAAAACTCCTCGACAACAACCTTTGCCGATGCTTGCCCGAACTGTCCGTCAAGCATTTTTTTAAGTGCATCTTTTGCTTCTTGCAAATTGTCAATAATCAATACTCCTTTCCCTGCTGCCAATCCATCGGCTTTAAGCACATAAGGCGGGTTCATTGTTTCAAGAAACTTACAAGCATCGTTGTATGCTTTTTTAGTAAAACTACCGTATGCCGCAGTGGGAATATTGTATTTTTTCATAAATTCTTTTGCAAATTCCTTGCTGCCTTCAAGCATAGCTCCTTTTTTATCGGGACCTATTACGGGAATGTTTTTTATATCGGAATCTTGCAAAAAGAAATCTTTAATTCCGGCTACCAAAGGAGCTTCGGGACCTACAATTACCAAATCAATTTTATTTTCTAAAACCGTATTTTTTACAGCTTTAAAATCTTCGGGTGAAATATTAATATTTGTCCCAATATCTGCTGTTCCTGCATTTCCGGGAGCTATATATAATTTTTTCAACTTAGGGCTTTGTGCTATTTTCCATGCCAAAGTATGTTCGCGACCGCCTGAACCAAGTAGTAGAATATTCATTTTATAATAGTTTTAATATTATTAATTCTTTATAATAAATCTCAGTAAAAATAATAAATACTGTTAACAAAGTAAATTGTTTACGGTTTTTTCTATGTATCTCTTTCAATAGTTCGGTATATATTTGTGTAATCTGCTGATTATTATACAGATAATTGTATAAATTCTATTATTGGCTAACTATTTATAAATCAATAAATTCGTGTATTCGCAGCTAAAAATTCAATGAACTATTATCTTTATATCGATAAAAAATTATTTGCAATTATATAATAGTTTTATAAGAGTTGATACAGTCCCGTTCGCATAAGAAAATAAATTAAACCGGACACAAAATATGTTTTCGGCAAACAATAAAAACTTTTATTACTTTTGTAAAACTTTTATTTTAAAAAACACACATAAATTAGTGAAAAACGGTATAGTAGTAAAATCAACAGGCAGTTGGTATAATGTAAAGCAAAAAAACGGTGAAATTGTTGAATGTAAAATTCGCGGAAAGTTTCGTTTAAAAGGCATAAAAACAACAAATCCGGTTGCTGTTGGCGATAATGTTGATTTTAAAATAGATGAAAAAACAGGTTACGGTGTAATTGTAAAAATTCATCCGCGAAAAAATTATATTATTCGCAAATCAATAAATCTTTCAAAACAAGCACATATTCTTGCTGCAAATATTGACCAAGCTGTTTTAATGGTTACTCTTGTAAAACCTAAAACTTATCCTGAGTTTATAGACAGATTTTTGGTTACTGCCGAAGCATATTCAATACCTTCAAAAATTATATTTAATAAAATTGATTTGTATGATACTAATACTTTAGATGAAATGAATCAACTTATTGATATCTACACAAAAATAGGATACGAATGTTTTAAAGTTTCATCAAAACAAAATATTGGTGTTAATGATATTCAAGAACTTTTATCAAATAAAATATCTGTTGTTGCAGGTCATTCGGGAGTTGGCAAATCCACGCTGATAAATACTATTGAGCCTTCATTAAATCTTAAAACTAAAGAGTTGTCGGAATATCACGAGCAAGGAATGCATACAACAACTTATCCTGAAATGTACCCGATAGCAAAAGGAGGATATATTATTGATACTCCGGGAATTAAAGGATTTGGAGTTATTGATATGAAAAAGGAAGAAATTTCTCATTTTTTCCCCGAAATGTTTAAAGTTTTGCACAACTGCCGTTTTAACAATTGTACTCACTACCACGAACCCGATTGTGCAGTAAAAGAAGCCGTAAAAAACGGAACAATTAACGAATCTCGATACAGAAGCTATATTAATTTACTTACCGGCGACGATGATGAAAAATACAGAACAAATCCTTATTAGAGTTTTTATTGTTTTTATATTATTTTTAACTTTAAGTTGTAATAATAAAAGTAATAATAATCAAACTGTTAAAACTACAAATAAAGTATCGCATAAGGTTTCAAAAAAAAGCAATAAAAAGAAAAAACAACGCTTTGTAAGACTTACAAATTCAAATGTAGAAAAAGAGTTGTTGAAATATGGTAAAGAAAATCCCGAAACATTGGTATTGCTTAAAACCAATAAGGGAAATATGAAAATAAAACTATATACAAACACGCCTTTACACCGAGCGAATTTTATACGATTGATAAAAAATGATTTTTATAAAGGCACAGTATTTTATCGTGTGGTAAATAATTTTATGATACAAGGTGGTGACAATGATGATTGGGAACGACAATCGCTAAAAAATAAAATGGGAGATTATACTATTCCGGCTGAATTTCGTTCTGAAAATATTCATAAAAAAGGGGCAATGAGCATGGCAAGAGAATATGAAAATAATCCTGAAAAAAGAAGTGTCTCCTTTGAGTTTTTTATTGTTCAAGGAACAAAATACACCGAAGGTGAATTGTTAGGTGCCGAGCAACAATACGGATTAAAAATATCACCGGCTCATAAAGAAATATATAAAACTATTGGCGGCACTCCTCATCTCGACGGCAGCCATACTGTATTTGGGCAAGTAGTTGAAGGACTTGATGTTATAGACTCAATAGCTGCGGTAAAAGTTGATGAAGGTGATTGGCCTATTGAAGATATTACCATTGATTTTGAAATACTTAATTAGTTTATTCCAAACTATACAAAAAAAACTACATCCGATTTGGAAAAATCCAAACCGGATATAGTTCTAAAGAATTAACTTTCACTAAAAGTATATA
>CAYRJP010000209.1:0-4593 GCA_964424425.1 uncultured Bacteroidales bacterium
AATGAAAAAATTGTTATAAAAGTAGAGAAAAAGAAAACTGCGGAATAATTATTTAATGGTTCAAAGATACAATTATATAATGGTGTAATTGTAAAATACAATAATAATACAGAGGTTAGTTTACTCCAGCTTGTCCCGAATTTACTTCGGGGAAGGATTTCGGAGAATTTAGTTCGGGAAATTTATTTCGGAGAGTTTATCGAAGCCGGATTAGCAATATAGTTGAAAGTTAAAGGTTTATAAAGTTGAAAGTAAGCATTTAGCAGTCTAATGTCTAACAGTCTAATGTCTAACAGTCTAATTACGTAACTATGAGCAAAAGTCTGAATATCTTTACTGAAAGATTAAATAATATTTATAAAGAAAAAATCAGTAAAGAGCAGATTGATAAATTCTTACAATTTATAAAATCTAATCTTACAGAAAAGCAACAGCCTGAATCATATTGGAATGAGAAAGATATTGCTCTTATCATTTACGGTGATAGTATAAAAAATAATAACGAAAAACCGCTTGTAACATTAAAGAAATTTGCTAAAAAGTATCTGACAGATAAAATAAATACTATTCATATTTTGCCGTTTTTTCCGTATAGTAGCGACGATGGTTTTTCGGTAATTGATTTTGAGCAGGTAAATCCTGAGCTGGGAGATTGGAGAGATATTGAAAATATATCGAAAGAATTTAATCTGATGACTGATTTGGTTATTAACCATGTGTCATCAAAAAGTCGTTGGTTTCAAAATTATCTAAAAGGAGAAGGAGATGGGTTCAATTATTTTATTGAGGTATCACCTGATACCGATTTATCAAAAGTTGTTAGACCTCGCAGTTTGCCTTTACTTACTGCTTTTGAAACAAAAAACGGCAAAAAATATTTATGGACAACATTTAGTGCTGACCAAATAGACCTAAACTTTGCAAACCCCGAAGTTTTACTGAGATTTTTACAAATATTATATTTATATATTCAAAAAGGAGCACATATTATTCGCCTTGATGCAATAGCTTTTTTGTGGAAACAGATTGGAACAACTTGTCTGCATCTTCCGCAAACTCACGAAATTGTAAAACTAATGCGTGATTTTGTAGAAGCAGTAGCTCCCGGAGTAATTATCCTTACGGAAACAAATGTACCAAACAAAGAAAATTTAAGTTATTTTGGCAATAACGATGAGGCTCATATGGTTTACCAATTTAGTCTGCCGCCATTGTTGCTTCATGCATTATACAGCGGAAACGGAACTTACATTACAAAATGGGCTTCATACTTACCCGATTTGCCGGATGATTGCACATTTTTTAATTTTACTTCGTCACATGATGGGATAGGAGTTCGCCCGCTTGAAGGATTATTACCCGAAAACGAAAAAGCAAAATTATTTGCCGATATTAAAAAATCAGGCGGACTTATTAGCACAAAAACAAACAGTGATGGCACCGAAAGTCCCTATGAACTTAATATTACTTACTTTGATGCTCTTCGTAGAACTGTAAAGGGCGAAGACGCATTACACGAGCAAAGATTTATCTGTTCGCAAATAATAATGTTAGAAATGAAAGGAATTCCTGCTTTTTATATTCATAGTTTACTCGGTTCTGAAAATTATTATCGCGGAGTTGAAAAAACAGGAATGGCTCGCACTATAAATAGAGAAAAATTACAATATAATAAATTAATTGACGAACTAAATTCTGATACTGTCAGAGGCAGAGTATTTTCAAAATTGCTTAATCTAATTTTTATAAGAAAACAAACTAAAGCATTTCATCCTTCTGCAAAACAAATTATAATTGACATTGGAAATGATTTTTTTGTTGTAGAGAGAGTTTTCGATTCAACAAATAAAATATTGTGTGTAAGTAATCTCACAAGTATTGATAAAAACATCAACTTACCCGAAAAATATTTATCTTACAATTATGACATTATCGAAAATAAAAAATATACTGAAAATAAAATTTTACTAAAACCGTATCAAACTGTTTGGCTAATAAATAAAAAATAACAATCAATTTTTCAGGATATTAAATAATATAAAATTTATGTATAAAATACTGATTATTATTTTCTTTATTTTAAGCAGTTCTGCTTGTGAAAATGAACATAACAATCCGGCATTAAATAAAAAAGCAACTTGGATTAGTAATGCATTTAAAACAATAGAAAGCGGGAACTATCCTAAAATAAAAGCAATAGCATGGTGGCATGAAAATTTTGATAATACTTTTTTAAAAATAAACTCTTCGCAAGCAAGCCTTGATGCTTATAAAACAGGAGTAGCTTCAAATTTATTTATCATAACACCTGAATTTAAAAATAATAAACTAATAAAATCCGAAAAAGGAATCTACCATTCTGCATATCCTGATTTTGGAGGTACAGAAGATATTGTAACAGCAAAAAATATTTATGAATTCGAATCGCTGGCAAATAAAAAAATTGTATGGGCTTATTTTTCAAATAATTGGTATAATAAAATAACCTTTCCGACAAAAGCTGTTAACACTATTCATTCGGTAGGAAAAATACCTTTTATACGAATAATGCCTCGTACCGATTTTACTGAAAACCTACCCGATACAAATTATACTATGCAAAAAATAATTGACGGTAAATTTGATAATGAACTAACACAATGGGCTAAAGACGCAGCAAAAACAGGTATTCCTATTTTAGCGGAGTTTGGAACCGAAGTTAACGGAAATTGGTTCCCTTGGAGTGGGCAATACAATGGAGGAAGCATTACCGATAATTATGGTGATTCTGATTTTCCTGATGGTCCGGAAAGATTTCGTGACGCCTATAGACATATTATTGAAATATGTAATGAAAATAACGCTAATAATATAACTTGGTTTTTTCATGTTGACGCTTACAGTGAACCGGATGCAGAATGGAATACTCCGAAAGATTATTACCCCGGAGATAAATATATTGACTGGATTGGTGTAAGTATATACGGACCACAAGAAGAAAATGAAGACTATCAAGAATTTTCTGAAATATTAAATGATATTTATCCTAAATTAATTAAAATATCAGATAAACCTATTGCAATACTTGAATTTGCAATAACAGAAATTGAATAATTATTTATAAATTGCAATTTATGAATAACAATCAACCTTCATTTTTAATAGTTCCCGATTCGTTTAAAGATTGTCTTTCGGCAAAACAAGTAGGCGAAAATATTGCAAAAGGAATAACAAAAGTATTTAAAAAATCGAATATTGAAATAGTTCCAATGGCTGATGGAGGTGAAGGTACTGTTGATAGTATTGTATATGCCGTTGGTGGCAAAATAATAAAAACTACTGTTGAAGATGCTTTAGGCAGGTCTATTGACAGTTTCTTCGGAATTATTAACAACGGAAAAACTGCAATTATTGAAATGGCTGCCGCATCCGGTATTGAAAAATTGACTCAGAAAGAACGCAATCCGTGGATTACTAGTACTTATGGCACAGGACAACTAATTAAAGCAGCTCTTGATAATAATTGTAAAGAAATAATAATAGGTATAGGCGGTAGTGCAACAAATGATGCAGGTGTAGGAATGGCTATGGCGTTAGGAGTGAAGTTTATCAATAAAAACGGACAACCTGTAAAAAATGGAGGCGGATTTTTAGGAGATATTGTCAATATTGATTTTTCTCAACTCGATAACCGAATAAATAATGTTAAAATAACAGCCGCCACCGATGTAACTTCACCATTAACAGGCATAAACGGTGCGTCATTTGTATTTGCTCCGCAAAAAGGAGCATCACCCGATATGGTTATTAAACTAGACAATAATCTTAAATATTTTGCAAATATTATTAAAAATAAATTTAATATTGATATTGATAATATTGAAGGGAGTGGAGCTGCTGGTGGACTTGGTGCAGGATTATATTTCTTTTTAAATGCTCAAATAAAATCAGGATTCAGTGTAATAGCCGAATTAACAGGTATTCAAAATAAAATATCAAAACATGATATTATTATCACTGCCGAAGGTAAAGTTGACAGTCAAACAGGAACAGGCAAAACACCCGTAGGAGTAGCTGCTATTGCTAAAAAATATAATAAACCTGTTTTTACCTTTACGGGAAATGCCACCACGAAAACTAATGCTCTGTATAAAAAAGGTATTACCTGTTTGGTTTCCATAACCCGAAAACCAATAGATTTAAACAAAGCATTGACAAATGCCGATATATGGTTACAAAAATCTGCTGAAGAATTAGCTTTAATACTTAAAACAGGTATAAATTTATCATAATCATCTTTTTTTATCTATTTCATTGCTCTTTCATAAAATAACTTTTCATATGTAAATACTTGATATATAGAATATTTACTAGCTAATTATGCTTTTTTATCGCTCTGAGAATTAAATATTTTCTTACAAACGATATTTTATACGTGAAAATTTAAAAATAAAGGTGTAAAGTAGGAGTAAACCTTTACTATTTTTTAAAATAAATAACTTTCAGTAAAAAAAATCTAATAATCTACGATTTATTATATTTTTTAAATATGCCATTTGTCTGTTAAACCCGACTTATGCAGTAGGAGTTGTGAAATAGTGAACTTACGGCATT
>CAYRJP010000210.1:0-4525 GCA_964424425.1 uncultured Bacteroidales bacterium
AAACGCGATAACATTACGGGATTTAAAGCTAATTTTATTCAAAATTCCGATATGACAACTCTTGAAGAAGTTATCAAAGATGCTGATGTATTTCTTGGTTTGTCAAAAGGTAATATCTTGACAAAGAAAATGGTGAAATCAATGGCGAAAGACCCCATTGTATTTGCTATGGCTAATCCAACGCCTGAAATTTCTTACGAAGATGCAATTGATGCTCGTGATGATATTATTTTTGCAACCGGACGTTCCGATTATCCAAACCAAATTAATAATGTGCTTGGTTTTCCGTTTATATTCAGAGGTGCTCTTGATGTAGAAGCTAGCGAAATAAATGAGGAAATGAAAAAAGCTGCAGCGTATGCTCTTGCTGAATTGGCTAAGCAAGATGTGCCTGAAACGGTAAATGCTGCTTATAACAATCAAAAACTCACTTTCGGACGTGATTACATTATTCCTAAACCGCTCGACCCGCGATTGATAACTATTGTTGCTCCTGCTGTGGCAAAAGCGGCAATAGACAGTGGTGTAGCTCGTAAACCTATTAAAGACTGGGAAAAATACAAAATCAGTCTGATGAAAAAAATGGGTATTTACAATAAACTTACAAATGATATTCATAATAGGGCGAAACAGAGTAAAAAACGTATTGTAATATCTGATGCGGAACATTACAATGTGATAAAAGCTGTTCATCTTATTAAAGAACAGGGTATTGCAGAACCTATTCTTATTGGTAATAAAAAAATAATTGAAGCTAATATCTTAAAAAATCAACCTGATCTTGAAGGTGAAGTTACCATTATTGATATTAATTCACCCGAAGAAGCCGAAAGAGTAGAGAGATATGCTCAAATGTTGTATGAAAAAAGACAACGAAAAGGTTGTACCTTCAATGATGCATTATTAAATACAAAAAAATGTAACTATTTTGGTGTAATGATGGTTGAAGCAGGTGATGCTGATGGTTTTGTTGCAGGATATGCATCTAAATATTCCGGTGCAATTAAGCCGGCTTTACAAATTTGCGGAACTAACAACACTCTCAATCATATTGCCGGTATGTATGTGGTTATGAATAAAAAAGGAACATTCTTTTTTGCCGATACTACCGTAAATCCTACCCCTGAGGAAAGAACTCTTGTAGATACAACTTTGCTTACTGCAAATGAAGTTCGCAAATTTAATATTGAACCTGTGATAGCAATGGTTTCTTATTCAAATTTTGGGTCAACAAGAGGAGGTAATCCGCAAGTAGTAAGAGAAACTGTAAAATATTTACACAAAGAATATCCTAACTTAATTGTTGATGGTGAGATGCAAGCAAATTATGCTTTTAATAAAGAGCTTAGAAATATTAAATTTCCATTTTCAAAATTAGGTGACAAAGATGTAAATACTATAATATTCCCCGACCTTAACTCGGGAAATATTGCTTATAAAATGATGCAGGAAATAGGAGATGCTAATATTATAGGTCCTATTCTTCTTGGAATTGCTAAACCTATAAATGTAGTACAAATGGAGGCTTCAATTCAAGAAATTGTTGATATTGTTGCTATTACATCGATTAGTGCTCAAACTTATACAGGCGATATTATGAAATTGTAATTTTTTTAATAAATATATAAAAAGAGGCTGTCTAAAAAGGCAGTCTCTTTTTTTGTGTAAAATTTTTTAACAGTTATGTAAAAAAAATTTACACTTCTTACCTTATGTAAAAATCATTAATGCTTGATTATCAGCAATATAACTACTTTGGCATATCTATTGAAATAAATATCTGCGTAAGCAAAAAATATACACAGATATTATGGTTGACATACCGATAGAAAAGAAAAAAGGAATAAAAAAACAGCATATTTATTTAGGTGCGGGAGTGTTTTTGTTTTTACTGATAATTTACAAAGCATTTTTTGCACATACAGTTTCTACATATAGAGTTGAAGCCGATAAACTGTCGATAGAGACAGTAACAAACGGTATTTTTTACGATTATATTACCGTTACCGGAAATGTTGAGCCTATTGCTACAATTTATCTTGATGCACGCGAAGGCGGACGTGTTGAAGAAAAAGTTGTTGAAGAGGGGGTAATGGTAAAAAAAGGTGATATTATTTTAAAACTCAGTAATCCCGATTTAAGCCTGAGCATACTAAACAGCGAAGCTCAATTAGCCGAAAAAAGCAATTTTTTACGCAACACAATGGTAGTAATGGAGCAAGAAAAGTTGCAGATAAAACGTGAATTGTTAAACCTTGAATATGACATTAAAAGGAAAAAACGCAGGTTTAATCAGAATAAAATTCTATTTGATAAAGACCTTATCTCAAAAGAACAATTTTTAACTTCCGAAGAAGATTACCAATTTACAGAACGCAGCTATGAACTTTATTTAGAACGTCAAAAACAAGATTCCATATATCGCTCTATTCAGGTTAAACAGATGAAAAGCAATTTGCACAATATGGAGCTTAATCTGCAACTTGTGCGTCAGCGTAAAGAAAACCTGAATGTGAAAGCCCCTGTTGACGGTCAGTTGAGTGCTCTCGATGTGGAGATAGGTCAGTCGGTGCCCAAAGGCGGGCGTATCGGGCAAATAAATATTCTTACATCTTATAAAGTTGTGGCTCAAATTGACGAACACTATATTGACAGAGTGAAAATCGGATTAACAGCTGTATTGGAACGGCAAGGAAAGGAATTTACTCTGAAAATACGAAAAATATTACCCGAAGTTAAAAGCGGCAGATTTTCCGTAGAAATGGTTTTTACAGGTAAAATGCCCGAAAATATGCGAACAGGGCAAACTTATTATACTCGTTTACAGCTTGGTAATCCTAAAAAAAGTTTGTTGTTGCCTCGCGGCAGTTTCTTTCAGGAAACAGGAGGTCAGTGGATTTTTGTTGTATCGGACGACGGAAAATATGCCGATAAAAAATATATAAAAATAGGACGACAAAATCCTAAATATTATGAATTGATTGAAGGTCTTTCGGCAGGCGATAAGGTTGTTATTTCAGGATACGACAACTTTGGCAATAACGACAGGCTGGTGTTTAAATAATGGTTCAATTATACAATGGTGTAATGATATAATGGTTCAATGATTTAATGCAGAAATGCAATAATGCAGAAATGAGTTGAAAGTTAAAAGTTTATAAAGTTGAAAGTTATTGCGGAGCCTAGTTTACTCCGAATTTATTTCGGAGAGCGGAGTCGAAGGCGAATTGGCAACGAAGATGAAAAATAAATTAGTGTCAATTAGTGTAATTAGTGGACAAGAAACTTTGCTATTCTGTGGCTTAGCATGATAAAAACTAAAATTAAAAAAATAAAAACTATGAAAAAAACATTACTTACTCTATTATTTTCATCATTGCTGATTGTCTCGACATCAGCAAATAAATACAATAAAAGTAAATATTTGAAATTATTAAAAACAGCCGGTGAATATACTTTTGAAGAATCAGAATTTGCAGGCTTTACTTATCAATCGGCATCAGACAGTAATCTGCAATTGCTTCGCACAACATTTAATCTTGATTCGGTAGCCGGTATCGGAACAGAGATTGAAAAAGCAAAAAATCTTATGAGTTGGGTGCATAATCAGGTAAAGCATAATGGCAACAAAGGTATTCCTAAGAGTAGAAATGCCAAAGATATGTTAGAAGTCTGTCATAAAGAAAATCGTACACTTAACTGTCGTGGTTTGGCAATAGTGCTTAACGAAGTGTATTTGTCAATGGGTTATAAATCAAGGTATGTTACTTGTATGCCAAAGGATTCAACCGATACTGATTGTCACGTAATTAATACTGTTTTTATCAAATCGCTCAATAAATGGGTGTGGATGGATCCTACTTTTGAGACTTATGTAACAGATGAGAATGATAATTTGCTGGGTATTCAAGAGGTTCGCAACAGATTAATAAATGATAAACCTTTAAAAATAAATGATGATGCTAACTGGAATAACAGGAGCAAATTAAAAATAAAATATTATTTGTATCAATATATGGCAAAAAACCTTTACAGACTCGAATGTGCAGTAAGCAGCGAATATAATTTTGAAACTTACAAAAAAGATAAACAAATAAAATTTGTGCAATTAATTCCTGTTGATTATATGTTGTATAAAAAAGGCGTAAAAGAAAACAACCACGGTATAAATGGTAGAATAGACAGAACATATATTAGCAATCCGAATATATTTTGGAAAAAACCTTAGTAGTTATACAATTAATGCGATAATGAGTTAAGCGTAGCGAAACCATTATATGTTCTTATATACCTTAAATGGTTCAAAAAATTATACAATAGAGTAATAATTTAATGCTAGAATACGATAATGCAGAAATAAGCACGGAGCCTGAGCTTGTCGAAGGCGGATTAGCAACAGAGTTGAAAGTTGAAAGAAAAAAATCTTTGTGTCCTTTGTGGTAAGAGAAATCGAAATGTTTAAAGAATAACTAAAAATTAATAAAATGTCAATACGAAATTTAAGAATATTTTTTACTCACCTGTA
>CAYRJP010000211.1:0-4506 GCA_964424425.1 uncultured Bacteroidales bacterium
AATTGGTAGACGCGCTAGACTTAGGATCTAGTGCCGCAAGGCGTGGGGGTTCGAGTCCCTTTATCCGCACCAAGTTTTAAACAGAAAATATAAAGAAACCGCCATTCAGTTTTACTGTTTGGCGGTTTTTTGAGTTTACACAAAACTAAGGCATGTTTTTTGCTAAGAAGAAAGTTCATAACTGACAATTATTAAAATAAATATTACTTAAAAGTCTAAATCAAATAAAGATGAATATTACTAGAGAGAACATCGACGAATTAAATGCTGTTGTTAAAATAAAAGTAGAAAAAGAAGATTACGCTTCAAATGTTGAGAAAGTTTTAAAAGACTATCGCAAAAAAGCCAATTTAAAAGGTTTCAGACCGGGAATGGCTCCAATCGGGTTAATAAAAAAAATGTATGGAAAATCTGTTTTGCTCGATGAAGTAAACAAGGTTATTTCTGAAAATCTGACAAAATATATTTCCGATGAAAAATTAAATATATTAGGTGAACCTCTCCCAAGCATCAATGTAAAATCTGATATTGATTTAGACAATAAAGAAGAATATGAATTTGCTTTTGACATAGCTTTTATTCCCGAATTTGAATTAAAATTATCAAAACGCGATAAATTACCTTATTACGAAATAAAAGTTGACGATAAAATGCTTCAAGAATCTATGGAAAATTATGCTGCTCGCTACGGTAAAAACGAAGAGGTAGATGAAGTTGCTGAAAAAGACCTTGTAAAAGGCAAGTTCGAACAACTTGATTCTGAAGGTAATGTATTAGAAAACGGTATTGTTACCGAAGATGCTGTTTTTGCTGCCGATGTTATTAAAGAAGAATCGATAAGAGCAATGGTAATAGGAGCAAAAAAAGGTGACATAATTGATTTTGAAATTAAAAAAGCATTTACAAATAATGCCGATTTAGCATCAATGTTGCGTATTGAAAAAGATGCTGCCGAAAATTTAGACGGAAATTTCAGATTCACGGTTCAAAGCATTTCACGTCACATTCCCGCTGATATAAATCAAGAACTATTTGATACTATTTACGGAAAAGATGAAGTAAAATCGGAAGAAGAATTTAAGGAAAAAATTATTTCCGAAATTAAAGAGAGTTTCAGTTCGTCAAGTGATTATAAATTATTGCTTGATGCAAAAGATAAACTTGTTTCAAAAGCAAAACTTACACTTCCCGATGCTTTCCTAAAAAGATGGTTAGTAGCTACCAATGAAAACTTAACAGAAGACGCCGTTGAAAATGATTACGAAGCTATTCAAAAAGATTTGGTATGGCAGCTTATTAAAAATAAAATATCAGAAGAACAAGAGATAAAAATTGACGAAAAAGAGATATTGGATTTTGCTAAAAAAACAGTATTGGAACAATTTCGCCAATACGGATTAACAGGTATTCCTGACGAACAATTAGAAACTTATGCCAAGCAAACTCTTGAAAACAAAGATGAGCAGCGTAAAATAATCGACAGACTTATCGAAGCAAAAATTTTAGATTATTTAAAAAATACTATTAAAATTGAACCAAAAGAAGTAACTTCGGAGGAATTTAACGACTTATTTAAAAACTAAATATATTAAAAGCCATGTTCCCAAAAGATGAATTTAAAAAATATGCTACCAAACACGCAGGAATAAGTAGCATGGTGTATGACAGTTATGCAAAGTTTCATAGCAGTTATATAACCCCAAATATTATTGAAGAGCGTCAACTTAATATAGCATCAATGGATGTTTTTTCCCGTTTGATGATGGATAGAATAATCTTTTTGGGAGTGCCTATTGATGACGATGTGGCAAATATTATACAAGCTCAGCTACTGTTTTTGGAGTCAACCGACCCTGAAAATGATATTTCAATATATTTTAATACACCCGGAGGCTCAGTATATGCAGGCTTAGGTATTTACGATACAATGCAATACATAGCACCTGACATTAACACAATATGCACAGGTATGGCTGCATCAATGGGTGCTGTATTACTTACTGCCGGAACAAAAGGAAAACGCTCGGCTTTGCCTCATTCAAGAGTTATGATTCATCAACCTATGGGTGGAGCACAAGGACAAGCATCGGATATTGAGATTACAGCTCGCGAAATTAAGAAATTAAAAAACGAGTTATACGAAATTATTGCCAAGCATTCGGGCAATACATTGAAAAAAATAGAAAAAGATTCAGACCGTGATTATTGGATGACAGCTATAGAGGCAAAGGAATACGGTATGATTGACGAAATATTGGAAAGAAAAAGCAAAAAATAATCAACTTTTTGTTTGCTTTTTGCATCTGATAAGTAAAGAAAGAAAAATAAATTATGGATAAATGCTCATTTTGCGGAAGAAGTAAAAATGATGTCAATTTGTTGATTGCCGGAGTATCGGGGCACATTTGCGACAGTTGTATAATGCAAGCCTACGAAATAGTATCGGAAGAGTTAAAATCAACAAGCAGTTTCGACATTGGTAATGTAAAACTTCTTAAACCTAAAGAAATTAAAGCATTTCTTGACCAATATGTAATCGGACAAGAAGAAGCTAAAAAGTACTTATCGGTTGCCGTTTATAATCATTACAAACGCTTATCTCACAAAATTTCGGATGCGGAAGATATTGAAATTGAAAAATCAAATATTGTTTTGGTAGGAGAAACCGGAACCGGAAAAACTCTTTTGGCAAAAACAATTGCCAAAATGTTACATGTTCCGTTTACTATTGTTGATGCCACTGTATTAACCGAAGCCGGTTATGTGGGTGAAGACATTGAGAGTATATTGACAAGACTATTGCAATCTGCCGACTACGATGTAAGTGCTGCCGAACGAGGAATTGTTTTTATCGACGAAATTGATAAAATTGCCCGAAAAGGAGACAATCCGTCAATAACAAGAGATGTGTCGGGAGAAGGTGTTCAACAAGGTTTACTTAAATTATTGGAAGGCTCTGTAATAAATGTTCCCCCACAAGGAGGACGTAAACATCCCGACCAAAAAATGATTCCCGTAAATACTAAAAATGTGCTTTTTATTTGCGGAGGAGCTTTCGATGGTATCGACCGAAAAATATCACAACGATTAAATACTCAAGTTGTAGGTTTTGGAGCTTCAGAAACCAGAGAAGTTATTGACAGAAACAACTTATTACAATACATTGCACCGCAAGACCTTAAAAGTTTCGGTTTAATTCCTGAAATAATAGGTCGTCTGCCGGTATTGACATATTTAAATCCTTTAGACAGAAAAGCTCTTAGAAATATATTAACCGAGCCTAAAAATTCTATTATCAAGCAATATATTAAACTGTTTGAAATTGACGGAATTAAGCTCGACTTTACCGAAGATACTTTTGAATACATTGTTGATAAAGCAATGGAATATAAGCTCGGAGCAAGAGGATTACGTTCAATTTGCGAAGCAATTATGAACGATGCCATGTTTGAATTACCATCAAAAAGTATTAAAGAATTTACTGTTACGGTAGATTATGCCAAAAAAAAATTGAGCAAAACAAACTTAAAAAGATTAAAAGCAGCTTAGTTTAATAATATTAAAGAGATAAAAATGCCGGAAAATATTTTACCGGCGTTTTTTTTGTTTTATATTTATATGTGCTTCAACAAGTTTGTTGAATATACTGTAATATTAAAATATTTATTCTCTTTTCTCATGAAAATAAATACCTTTGAGAACATTTTTATTATTGATAAAATAATATTTTATTATTTTTATAAACCTTAAAATATTTTATTTAATGTTGGATTTTTTAAGAAAACCATATCCGTTTAATGACGATTTAAAGCGAAATGCTAAAATTATATTCTTTATAAGCATTAGTATTTTTGTTTTTTTACTTTTATTCCAGCCATTAAATATAAGCTCTATTGAAAACAGAGATAAAATATACCTGATAGCCGGATTGGGAATTATTACTTTTTTATCATTAAGCTTAAATTTGCTCATCATTCCCAGTTTGTTTCCTAAAGTATTCCTACTTAAAGAATGGATTGTCTGGAAGGAGATTTTATGGAACTTATGGATACTTTTTACAATATCATTCGGATATTTCTTATCTTATAAAGTATTGGGAATATTAGAGTTTGACTTTTATATGATTGTCAAGCTAATTTTATTTGCCATAATGCCACTCACATTGTTAATAGTATTTAATCAAAACAGACTCTTAAAAATTCACCTCAATACAGCCAATGAGTTGAACGAAAGACTAAAAGAAAGTAAAGAAATTCACGATAAATTAGTGCATTTTGACTCTGAATATCAAAAAGATAAGCTATCAATAAAAGCTCGTCTTATTTTATTAATACGCTCTGCCGATAACTATATTGAAATTTTTTGGAAAGACGGCGATTCAATAAAAAAACAACTAATCAGAAGTACTTTGCTAAAAACACAAGACCTACTAAAAGATTTTAATTACATATTCAAATGTCATCGCTCATATATTATCAATGTTAATTATATCGACCGTATCGAAGG
>CAYRJP010000212.1:0-4460 GCA_964424425.1 uncultured Bacteroidales bacterium
GAGCCATATCAAGTTTATCATCTTCGCAAAGCGAATTTCCTATTTTTCCGCCTTTTGCCTTTATAAAAGTGTATGTCATTCCGCCGCCAATGATTAAGTTGTCGGCACGGTCGAGCAAGTTTTCAATAATTTGAATTTTATCCGAAACCTTTGCTCCTCCCATAATTGCTGTAAACGGCTTTTCGGCTTCTTTAATAACCTTATCCATAGCTTTAAGTTCGCTATTAATAAGAAACCCGAACATTTTATTTTCAGTATCGAAATATTCGGCAACAACTGCTGTTGAAGCGTGACGACGGTGTGCTGTTCCAAAAGCATCGTTTACATACACATCGCATCCTTCGGCAAGTTGTTTTGCAAATTCAGGCATTGCATCTTTATCTTTATTTTCAGCTTTATAAAAACGAAGATTTTCAAGCACAAGAATTTCACCCGGCTGTAAATCTTTTTTTGCTTGCAAAACTTTATCACCTATACAATCGTCAACAAATTTCACATCAACGCCAACAAGTTTTGATAATTCAGGCACAACGTGTTTTAATGAAAATTTATCTTCGGGTCCGTTTTTAGGTCTTCCCAAATGCGACATTAAAATTGCAGAACCGCCGTCTTCAATAATTTTTTTGATTGTTGACAAAGCACCACGAATACGGGTATTGTCTGTTACTTCAAATTTTTCGTTTAACGGAACATTAAAGTCAACACGAACAATTGCTTTTTTTCCTTTAAAGTTGTAATCACTAATATTTACCATGATTATATATTTTTTGTTAATTTTTGAGTTTCATCTTTTTAATATTCGATTGCAAATATAAAAAAACAGTTTGTTTTTAACGACAAAAACAGTTGTAAATACTTAAAAAACAGAGCAATCGTTTGCAGAGTTTTATTTATAATTTAGCCGTATTTAGACTTAGCAAATGTATATAAGACAAATAATTATGTATAAACTATTAGGTATATAGTAATTTATAAAACAAGTCAACTTGACAATTATACCAATTATTGGTATTTTTGTAGAAAAATAAAAAATGAGTAAAAATACATCAATATCATTAGGGAGCTATTTCGATAAATTTATTAAGAATCAATTATATGCCGGTCGTTATAAAAATGTTAGTGAAGTTATTCGGGCAGGATTAAGATTATTGGAAGAAGAAGAAAATAAAGTTGCAGCGTTAAAAAATGCAATTAACGATGGTATTGAAAGTGGAATAGCTCACGATTTTGATTCTAAGTTACATTTGAAAGAATTAAAATCAAAAAGAAAACAGAATGGCTGAGTATATTCTGACAAATAAAGCCGTAAAAGATTTATCGGATATTTGGAACTACACTTTTGACAATTGGTCGGAAGAACAAGCTGACAAATATTATAAAATGCTACTTGATAATTGCCAAATAATTGCAAACAATCCTAATATAGACAAAAAATACGAATACATATTAATTGGATTGCAAGGACATAAAACCGGACGTCATTTAATTTTTTATAGAATTGTAAATGAAAATGAAATTTTGATAATAAGAATTTTATACGAACAAATAGACTTAAAAAGCAGAATAAAAGATAGTAACAATAATAAATAACACAGTAGAGTAAAAGTGTTAATTTAGAGATATTTAAGTGTTATCCAACTCAAATAAAAATAGAGTCAATATTTAGCTTTGTTAATTTATTGAATATTACTGTTTTTAGTTTTAATTGTAATTTTATAAACATTGTGAAATTTTGATTTTTTTAGAAATTGTGGTAGAATATAAAAATTAACTTTTGTTTTGTCTGTTTCATTATTTACAATTGTATATTTGTTCATTGAAAAATAAAACTTAAAAATGAACAAATATATAAACAAAATAGCATCGGATTTAAACATTAATTATAATCAAGCCGATGCAGTAATAAATTTATTTAGCGAAGGAGCTACCGTTCCGTTTATCAGTCGTTACAGAAAAGAGCGAACAGGCGGACTCGATGAAGTAGTAATACGTGAGATTGAGCTTTTAAACAAAAAGTTTGACGACCTTGAAAAACGCAAACAGACCATTCTTGAAACCATAGCCGAACAAGGTAAACTTACCGATGAACTTAAAAGTAAAATAAATAACACTTTTGACAGTGTTGAACTTGAAGATATTTATCTTCCGTATAAACCCAAACGACGAACCAAAGCAACAATAGCCAAAGAGCTGGGACTTGAACCGTTGGCAGCAAAAATAATGCGACAAGAGTCAGGTGATGTTGAGCAATGGGCATTAAAATTTGTTAATGACAAAGTTGAAGATGTTGATGCTGCTTTGCAAGGTGCTCGCGACATTATTGCCGAATGGATAAGTGAAAATCAAGGTGCACGAAATAAAATACGTCGCCTGTTTTCGCGTGAAGCGATAATATACTCTTCAGTTGTTAAAAACAAAGAAGAGGAAGGTAATAAATATTCCGATTACTTTGATTATTCCGAACTTTTACGAAAGTGCCCGTCGCATCGTATGCTTGCCATTCGCAGAGGTGAAACCGAAGGTTTTTTGAAAATATCGGTAGAACCCGATTTTGAAGAAGCCGTGCAGTTGCTCGAAGACCGATTTGCAAAAGGATTTACTCACTCGGCAGAACAGATAAGAATAGCTGTAAAAGACAGCTATAAACGACTTATTCAGCCGTCGCTTGAAAATGAATTTAAAAAACTGTATAAAGAGAAAGCCGATATTGAAGCCATTGAAGTTTTTGCTCGTAATTTGCGACAACTATTACTGGCTCCGCCTTTGGGACAAAAGCGAATTTTAGGTATCGACCCTGGTTTCAGAACAGGATGTAAAGTGGTTTGTTTAAGTCGCACAGGCGATTTGCTTCACAACGAAACCATTTATCCGCACCCGCCACAAAACAAAAAAGCAGAAGCTGCAAAAAAAATTCTGTCGCTAATTGACAGTTATAAAATTGAGGCAGTAGCAATAGGTAACGGCACTGCAGGACGTGAAACTGAAGACTTTATTCGCAAAATGAAGTTCCATACCGACATTCAGGTTTTTATGGTAAACGAAAGCGGAGCATCGGTATATTCGGCTTCGGCTGTTGCTCGCGAAGAGTTTCCGCAATACGATGTTACCGTTCGCGGTGCCGTATCAATAGGCAGACGACTGATTGACCCGCTTGCCGAATTGGTAAAAATTGACCCTAAATCAATTGGTGTGGGACAATATCAGCACGATGTTGACCAAACAAAACTTAAAGAAAATCTTGATTTTGTAGTTGAAAGTTGTGTAAATACCGTAGGTGTAAATTTAAACACGGCAAGTAAACATTTGCTGAGTTATGTTAGCGGACTCGGTCCTAAACTTGCACAAAACATAGTTGATTACAGAAGCGAAAACGGAGTTTTTACTTCAAGAAAAGAGCTTAAAACTGTTCCGCGAATGGGCGATAAAGCTTTTGAGCAATGTGCCGGATTTTTACGAATAGACAATTCGAAAAACCCGCTTGACAATACCGCCGTGCATCCCGAAAGCTATAAAATAGTGGATAAAATGGCAAAAGACTTACAATGCGATATTGTTGATTTAATAAAACAACCCGAACTACGAAAAAAAATAGATATTAAAAAATATGTTACCGATAAAGTGGGATTGCCCACACTCGAAGATATTATCAAAGAGCTTGAAAAACCCGGCAGAGATCCACGAACAAAAATAAAAATGTTTGAGTTTGCCGAAGGGATTAACAAGCCCGAAGATTTATACGAAGGAATGATATTGCCCGGAATAGTTACCAATATTACAAATTTCGGTGCTTTTGTTGATATTGGAGTCCATCAAGACGGACTTGTGCATATTTCGCAACTTGCCGACAGATATGTGTCAAATCCCGCCGATGTGGTAACTCTCAATCAGCATGTTAAAGTAAAAGTTTTATCGGTTGATTTAGATAGAAAAAGAATTCAACTGTCAATGAAAATATAATTAATGCCATAAACATTTAAAAATGAGAAAAAAAATATTTTTACCGGTATTTATAATAGCATTGTTTTTAAGTAATGCTTGTGTAAACAACAATCAAAAAAACAGCAATAAACCGACTGTTACGGTAAGTATTATACCGCAAAAGTTTTTTGTAAATAAAATTGCGGGAGATTTTTTAAATATAAATGTAATGGTGCCACCCGGGCAAAGTCCGGCAACTTACGAACCAACACCTTTACAAATGCGGCAATTGTCAAAATCAAAAATATATTTCAGAATAGGTTATATTGCTTTTGAAAATGCCTGGATAGATAAATTTGCATCAATAAATTCGCAAATGAAAATTGTAAATACAGCCGAAGGAACAGAATTACTTTCTGATGAAAATCATCACAATTCCAATAATAAAAATCAAGGTTACAATCCGCATATCTGGCTATTGCCGTCGTCGGTAAAAAAACAAGCAACAATAATATTCAACACATTGGCAAAAGAGTATCCCG
>CAYRJP010000213.1:0-1846 GCA_964424425.1 uncultured Bacteroidales bacterium
TAAATAAAAAATCCGCTTATTTACATAAGCGGATTTTAAATATTTAAATTATTTTAAAAATCTTTTATTCAAAATTTGAGAAATATTTCATAAACTGACTTCTATGATAAATTGCTGAATCAGGAATTGATTTACAACTCATAAGTCCTCTGAAAACATCAACCGAATCAAAACCTCTTTGATTCATCCATAAATTAAGTCCTTCAATTATTTTTGATATTTCACCTAAGCCTTTTTGATAAAGCACTGAACATATTTGAACTGTAGTGGCACCTGCCAATAACATTTTTATAGCTCCTTCGGCATCATGCACTCCTGTTGATGTTGAAATATCAATATTTTTTACCTCATCGGATATTATTGCAGTCCAACGCAACGGAAAACGAATATCAGATTCATGCGAAAATACATGCGAGTTTGTCATCTCCATTTTATCAATATCAATATCGGGTTCATAAAAACGGTTAAACATAACAACTCCTTTTGCTCCGACAGCTTTAAAATTATCAACAACATTAATCATATTTGTAAACTGATAGCTTAACTTTACAGAAACAGGAATATCTACTTTTTTTACCAATTTTTTTATAACAGAATAATACTCTTTCTCTATTTCAGAACCTGTTTTTGCTCTGCCGGTGGGCATAATATATAAATTTATCTCAAGAGCATCGGCTCCTGCTTCTTCAAATTGTTTTGCAAAATCAATCCATTTTTTACCGGAATGACAATTAATACTTGCAATTACCGGAATAGAAACAGCTTGTTTTGCTTCTTTAATAAGAGACAAATGCTTATTTAAACTATTTGCCGATACATATCCTTGTAAATAATCAAATGCTTCGGCATAATTTTTACCTTGTGCATGATAATTATCGGCCTCATGATTTATCTGTTCTTCAAAAATTGATTTTAAAACTATTGCTGCTGCTCCGTTTTTCTCTGCTTCAACAATCTTATCAACTGTTCCTGTTATTCCCGAACTACTTACTATTATCGGATTTTTTAGAGTTAATCCGAGATATTTTGTTTCTAAATTTGCCATATCAAGTTCTTTTATTTAATAATTACTAAATTAACAAAAAATATTATTGTTTGTTTAATAAAAATAAAATCAAATATAATTCCTGCTGCCAAATATACTGCTGCCTATCCGAACCATTGTACTGCCTTCTTCTATTGCTATTAAGTAATCGCCTGACATTCCCATACTTATCTCTTTAAAAGAATCAGAATCGGCAAAAAACTCTTTCTTTAACTCTGCAAAAATATTTTTCAATTTTTTAAATTCTTTTCTTATTTGTTCTTTATTATCGGTAAATGTTGCCATTCCCATAACTCCGCATACTCTGATATTTTTTAACTCTGCAAATTCTTTACTTTTTAAAATTTGAAAAGCATCTTCTATATTTAGTCCAAATTTTGATTCCTCTTGTGCAATATGAAATTCCAAAAGACAATCTATTATTCTATCATTTTTCACAGCTTCTTTATTTACTGCTTGAAGTAGCTTTAAACTGTCAACACCATGTATTAACGATACAAACGAAGCATAATATTTTACTTGTTTACTTTGCAAATGCCCTATAAAATGCCACTCAATATCTTTAGGTAATTCCTCATATTTTTGCTTTAACTCTTGTGGACGGTTTTCGCCAAATATTCTGTATCCTGCATCGTAAGCCTCTTGAATAAGCTCTAGAGGTTTCGTTTTAGAAACTGCTACCAGTTTTACATTTGAAGGAATAGTATTTTTTATTTTGAGTAAATTATCTTTAACGCTCATTTTTTTATCTTTTTAAATAAAAACTACACAAAGATAATTAAATACAAGAATTGTAAGAAA
>CAYRJP010000213.1:1946-4446 GCA_964424425.1 uncultured Bacteroidales bacterium
AATTACAATTCGTGAATTACCAATCCCGAACGTAATTTAGGCTCAAACCAAGTTGTTTTCGGCGGCATAATATTTCCGCTGTCGGCAATATCAATAAGTTGTTGCATTGATACGGGATACAATGCAAATGCTACTTTCATTTCGCCACTGTCAACACGCTTTTGCAATTCGCCAAGCCCGCGAATACCTCCGACAAACTCACAACGAGTTGTTGTTCTAAGGTCTTCGATACCCAAAATATTATCTAAAACATGCTTAGAAAGAACTGTTACATCAAGTACTCCAATGGGGTCGTTATCGTCGTAAGTGCCTTGCTTAGCATTTAGCTTATACCACTTACCGCCAAGATACATACTAAATTCGTGTAAATCAGCAGGACGATAAACATCAGTTCCCATTTCGGTAACTTCAAAAACTTCGTTCAATTTATTTAAAAACTCTTCTTCCGATAGTCCATTAAGGTCTTTCACTACACGGTTATAATCAATAATTTTAAGTTGATTATCGGGAAAATGAACAGCCATAAAAAAGTTATATTCTTCGTCGCCTGTATGATTCGGGTTTTGAGCTTTCTTTTCAAGTCCTATACGAGCTGCTGCGGCTGTTCTGTGATGTCCGTCGGCAACATATGTATAAGGAACTTTTGTAGCAAAAAGCTCTTGAAGTTTTTTATTGGTTTCTGCATCGTTTACAGGCCACAAATGGTGTCCAAATCCGTCTTCGGCAACAAAATCATATTCAGCTTTCTCATTTTTTACAATATTATTTACAATATCGTCAATTTCGGGCACTGCCTTGTATGAAAAAAATACAGGCTCAATATTTGCATTCAAATAGCGAGTAAGAATCATACGGTCTTCTTCCTTATCGGGACGAGTTAATTCGTGCTTTTTGATAATTCCATTGTGATAATCATCACAAGCAGCTGCTCCAACAATGCCGTATTGTGTGCGTCCGTCCATTGTTTGTGCATAAATGTAATATTTAGGCTCTGCTTCAGCTTTAAGCCAGCCTTTTTCTTTAAACATGTTGTAGTTTTCAACTGCTTTGTTGTAAACTTCCTCGGAATGCACATCTGTTCCCGCAGGACAATCAATTTCTGCTTTTGTAATATGCAACAACGATTCGGGTTTTCCTTTTGCCATTTGAGCTGCTTCTTCCGAATTCATTACATCGTAAGGTAAACAAGCCAATGTGCTTGCAATCTCTTTTGGTGGGCGTAGCCCCTTAAACGGTCTTATAATTGCCATATTCTTGTCTTTTTTATAGTTAAAAAAATAAAATTTATTCAGGCATCAAAGATATTACTAAGATTTATTGTATCATCAAAATAACGAAATGTTTTGTAACAAGTATTATGCCGTTTT
This sequence comes from uncultured Bacteroidales bacterium, assembly GCA_964424425.1. Taxonomy (GTDB): domain Bacteria; phylum Bacteroidota; class Bacteroidia; order Bacteroidales; family SZUA-534; genus GH45. The sequence goes on from CAYRJP010000213.1 coordinate 3,314, forward strand.
TATTATATCATAAATTCACAAGTCACGGTGTGAGTTGTGAATTTAAAGATATTTAATAATAATTAATAAATGATTTTTTAATATGACTCACGCCGTGACTATCAGTTGTTTAGTTTTTTTGTTAAGGATTTAAGGTAATAAAAAAACTGCCATCTTTACTAAAAAAAACAGCAGTTCAATATTTTTTTCAGGCTTACAGCCTATTACTTATTTACTCTGAAAGTTTCATCTCCCGACTCAAAGAATCTAATTATTTGACTCACGGCAGCAAATCCTGCATTAATATTTGCTTCGGCTGTTTGAGCTCCCATTTTTTTAGGAGTAAAAAAGAAACGACCTTCGTATTTTTCTTCAAATACATGTGCACAATCGGGTGCTATATCCGAAATATATTTAAAATCAGGTCTCTCTTCCATCAATTTTAACATACCGTCTTCGTCAATTACCTCTTTACGTGCGGTATTAACCAACACAGCTCCTTCGGGCATCTTGTTTAAAAGTTCAAAATTTATTGACTTCTTTGTTTTATCGTTTGCCGGAATATGAAGCGAAATATACTGACAAGTAGAATATAATTCATCAACAGAATCAACAGGAGTAACACCTTCTGACTTAATTTTTTCTTTATCAACAAACGGGTCGAAAGCATAAACTGACATTCCAAAACCTTTTGCTATTTCAGCTACATAACGACCTACATTTCCGTAAGCATGTATTCCAAGTTTTTTGCCGCGTAACTCTGTTCCGGGCTTTCCGTTATAACCGTTTCTGGCAAGATAAACCATCATTCCCAAAGCCAATTCTGCAACTGCATTTGAGTTTTGTCCGGGAGTGTTCATTGCCACTACATTGTTGGCTGTAGCTGCTTCCAAATCAATATTATCGTAACCGGCTCCGGCTCTTACTATCACTCTCAGATTTTTTGCAGCTTCAATTACCTCTTTGGTAGCTTTATCGCTACGAATAACCATTGCATCACAATCGGTTACGGCATTTACCAAATCCGACTGCTCTGCATATTTTTCAAAAACCTCTATTGCATATCCGTTTCTTTTAGCTAGCTCTTTCATTTTAGATATAGCCACCGGAGCAAAAGGTTTTTGTGTTGCTATTAATATTTTTTTCATCTGTTT
>CAYRJP010000214.1:0-4443 GCA_964424425.1 uncultured Bacteroidales bacterium
TCTTTATCATCAAATATAATAAATTTTTCTCCCTATCATAATTCTATGATAAAAATATTATTCAATAAACACAGCTTCGCCACCTAAGTCACATTTTCATATTTTAACCATCTATCATTCAATACTTTATAAAATATGAATTGTGACAAATAAAATATAAGATATATAAATTTATTATACATCTTTCTCAAAATTAATAATATTTTTGAAGTATCAATAAAATTTAATAAAATAAATATCCTTTTCTAATATTTTATACAACAATATCATCAACAGGACTTTTTATCGACTGTAAATGACGAGTGCTCACATGCGTATAAATCTCAGTAGTTCTTGATGAAGCGTGCCCTAATAATTCTTGTATATATCGTAAATCTGTTCCCGCTTCAAGCAAATGAGTGGCAAAACTATGTCGCAAACTATGCAAACCTCCTTTCTGCGTAATGCCCGCTTGCCTAAGTGATTTTTGCAAAATATTGCGAGCACTTGCTTGCGAATATTTACCTCCGAACTGTCCTTCAAAAAGATATTCATCAGGCTTATATACCTTATAATACTCCCGCAAAACTTTTAATGTATTACCCCCCAACAACGTATATCTGTCTTTTCTGCCTTTTCCTTTCGATATTCGTATCTGCATTCTAACCGAATCAATATCTGATACTCTGAGATTTAACGCTTCACCTATACGCAAACCACTGCCGTAAATAAGTATCAAAAGTGCCTTGTGTTTCAAATTTCTTACTGCCGTAAAAATACGCTCAATATCCTCTTTACTCCACACCTTAGGCAAAGTCTTCTCCTTTTTTGGACGCGATATATCCGTCAATAAAAGTTCTTTTTTCAATAATTTATTATAATACAATTTAATTGCATTTATAGATTGATTAATTGTAATTACCGAAAAATCTTTCTCATTCAACATTAAATTATGATACTCATTTATCCTATCCGCTCCAAATCCATTAATTTCACTCAACGAAAAATCTTTATAATAATTAATATACCGCAACAAAAACTTATAATAACTATCAATTGTGTTTTTGCTATAATTATTTAATAATAAATACTTTAAATACTCCATAGGGCAACTTTTATATGTTGCTTTTTTAACATACGATTGCTCATACAAAAGTGTCAATATCTCAGGTGCAGAAACTTTAATCTCGTTATAGAGCCGAATAGTCAGACTTTGCGATGCCTTAACAATAAAATTATACAAAACATCTCGTTTTCTAGCCAATAAAAAATAACTAAGTTCATTACTCCACCACACCCCATCAATGTTTTTTATTATATTGTAAATAACTCTGCTGTAAGAATATTTTACAGCCAAATATATAACATCATTTAACCTTACGGGATACAGTGTTACCGAACCCAACTTCTTTTTTTGTGCCAATACTCCATCAAAAACATTATTACCGATAAGATAATTACTTGTCACACTAACCAACGGTGTCTCATAAAAATTACTGCGTATATCAGCAATATCACTCAGCAAATCATTCAAATAACCTATAATATCACTACTGTTTTCAGCTGCAAATGCATTATATTCAGCATACCACTTAAAGTATTTACTCGCCCGCAACCTATTGAATATAAACTTATTATAATCAAAATATAAAACAACAATATTTTTATCATTATAAACTCTACTATTCAAATAAACTATACTCTTTTCCATTTTAACTAAATACTAATAATAATGTTTACCTTTTTTTTGTTAAATTAATCAGAAAAAAGTATCTTAATGGTCTGATAATCGTTTATAAACGAATATAAGCGATTACGAAAACAACTATAACTTGTTGAAAAAGTTTATAATAGTTTGTTTTGTAACCCGTAACTAATTTATTAATACAAAAAAATGGAAAAACGATATTGCCTTTATTGCAACAAAGAATTAAAAGGACGAAGCGATAAACGATTTTGCGATGTGCAATGTAAAAGTGCATATCACAATCAAACCCCAAACAGTCAAGAAGCAATTATTAAAAATACCAACAAACAACTGCGTAAAAATCGTAGTGCATTGCGTAAAGCATGTCCAAAAGGAAAAGCAACCGTAAGAAAAGATTTTTTAATCTCTCTCGGCATGGACTTTAGATATCTGACACACACATGGAAAACTCCCAAAGGTAAAATATATTTTTTCTGCTATGATTATGGATACTCAAAATCATACGAAGAAGACAAAGTGCTTGTTATTCAGATGCAAGATTATATGAACATTCCCGATTTAAATCAATAATAAATTTTTATAAATAGAACAAAAAATATTAATCCCGTGAATAATAATATCATCGGGAAAATTATAATCTGGATTATGTAGTTTTGGAGTATCCTCACCTGCACCTAACCCAAAAAACACACTTTTATACTTATGCGAATAGTGTGCAAAGTCTTCTGCCCAAGCAAATGGCGTCTCTCTTTTAATAGCTTTAAGCCCTTGCTGCTCTGCCATATCTTTAACTATTTTCACAAGAGCAGGGTCGTTTTGTGTTGAAGGATAAATATCGGCATACTGTATTTCAACATCAAGATTTTCGTGTTTACTTATCAAATGAATTGTATTTTTTGCATGTTCGTGCAAAACTTCCATATCTTCGTCTTCAAAAGCTCGCAAAGTTAAAAGTATCTCGGCATATCCGGGCGAAGTTCCGAAAGCTCTTTCGCCCAAGCGTGCATGAACAATTGTTGTTAATACATAATCGGTAAACAGATATTTTTTTTCGGGCAGTTTTGTTATACTCTCTATAATTTTAGCCATTGCAATAGCCGGGCTTATACCTTTGTCGGGTTCGGCGGCATGCGAAGTTTTACCTTTCAACTTCACAATCATTCCCTGCGATGCAGCCGAAAAAGTATTATTTTTTATTATGATGCTTCCTTTTGGATAACCCGGAATATTGTGAAGTCCAAAACACATATCAGGCTCAATACGATAATAATTCGGGTCATCCATTACGGCTAAAGCTCCTTCTCCTGTCTCTTCGGCAGGTTGAAAAAGCAAAACCACCTTCCCATGCTCGGGACGATGTTTACTTATTCGCTCAGCAAGTCCCACAAGAATGGTAATATGCCCGTCGTGCCCACATTGATGAGCAATACCATCGGTTCGCGATGCATAATCAAAATCATTGGTTTCCTGAATAGGAAGAGCATCAATGTCAGCTCTGAAAAGTATTGTAGGTCCGGGTTTTTTCCCTTTAAAAATAAAAGCAACACCATAACCTCCCAAATTATCAATAATATCATCGGGCTGAAATCTGATAACCATTCGCTTTATCGCCTCTGCCGTATATTCTTCGCTCCCCGACATTTCGGGATTCTGATGTAGTGTCTGCCTAAAACTTATCAAGTGATTGATATCAAAATTCATCATCCGGTATTAATTTTTGTTTTTAACTTAAAGTAAATGCACTTTTGCATTTTAATATTAAACAAATTTAAAATAATATTTGAGAATGTCAGCTAAAAAATTAATGGTTTACGGCATAGTTATGATGTCGATGGCTTTTTGGAGTTTAACATATATTTGGTATAAAAAAGTCTTTACCGAACTCTCTCCTATCACTGTAATGACATTCAGACTCGGCATTTCATCGTTATCAATATTTTTATTTGCAAAAATTATAAATAAATTTCAAATACCTGACAAACAAGATGTTAAACATTTTATTTTGTTAAGTTTTTTCCAACCGTTTATATATTTTCTTGCCGAAAGTTACGGCGTAAATTTAGTATCGCCAACCGTGTCAGCTGTAATAATATCAACTATTCCATTATTTATTCCTATTGCTGCCTACCTGTTTTTTAAAGAAAAAATATCATTTATCAACATATTGGGTTTTGTTATTTCATTTGCCGGAGTATTAATAATTGTTTTGGGTAAAAACCTACATTTTGAAGCATCGGTAAAAGGAATATCTTTTTTATTTATTGCTGTATCGGCTGCTGTTTTTTACTCATTGATAATCACCAAAATAGCAGAAAAATATAATTCATTTTCAATTATCACATGGCAAAATTTTTTAGGAACAGTTATGTTTTTACCTCTGTTTTTTATTTTTGATTATAAAGACTTTTCTGCTGAAAATATATCGACCGATGTAATGATAAACATGCTGTATCTTGCTCTGTTAGGCTCGTCGGCAGCATATATATTTTTTACTTACGGCATAAAAAATATAGGCGTTTCAAAAGCAAGTCTGTTTACAAATTTAATTCCCGGATTCACTGCCGTATTTGCTTGGATAATGCTGGGCGAACATTTAAGTATTTTTAAAATTATAGGAATACTTATTGTTATTGCAGGACTGTTTTTAGGACAACGCTCAAAAAAATAAATAAATATAATCGCATATGTTTGTGTAAGAAAAACCTGTCAGAGTTACAGCTTTCTGTGGTGTGATTTATATACTTTGTTAGCTTTAG
>CAYRJP010000215.1:0-4422 GCA_964424425.1 uncultured Bacteroidales bacterium
GTTAAAGCAAACTCTAAATAGACAACATTAACTCTTTAATAAGCAAAGTCATTTTCGGTTCAACCGATTCAGCAACATTTTGCACATGATTGTGAGTAGTACCGTCTTCCTCATCCGAAGGTTTATCGGTATTGGTAATTACCGACATACCAAAACATTTAATACCCATATGATGAGCAACAATTACTTCGGGCACAGTTGACATTCCCGTAGCATCGGCTCCCCATATTCTAAACATTTTATACTCAGCCGGAGTTTCAAGAGTTGGTCCGCTACTTCCGATATAAACACCTTCGCGTAACGGAATATCATGTTTTTTTGCTATCTCTTTTGCTTTAGCAATAAGATCACGATTATAAACTTTACTCATATCGGGAAATCGCACTCCAAGTTCCGAATTATTTTGTCCTATCAACGGATTAACAGGAAAATGATTAATATGATCGCGTATTACCATAATATCTCCCACATTAAATTCAGGATTCATGCCTCCCGCCGCATTTGATACAAAAAGATATTTAACACCCAGAAACTTCATAACTCTGATGGGAAAAGTTACTTGACTCATATTGTAACCTTCGTAATAGTGAAAGCGTCCTTGCATGGCAACAATTTTTTTTGTGCCGAGAGTTCCCAAAATCAATCTGCCTTTATGTCCCTCAACCGTAGAAACAGGGAAATCGGGAATATCACTATAAGATATTATTTTATCTGCTTCAATTTTATCGCCAAGACCACCTAATCCGCTACCTAAAACTATCCCAACTTCCGGCTTATAATTTAAACCTTCAAGAATAAAATCAGCTGTTGTTTTAAACTTTTCAATCATTTTATTATATTTTTAATTTACAAATAATTAGATGTTACTTTTTGCTCTCTCCTTTTTTAAGAATTTATTATCACAATATAATAAAATAAAATCATGTTTTTAGTGTTAAACTTATTTTTTACTGCTAATATTAAAAAACAAAAAACATCATTTTTTTTTGCAAAATCATTCTAAACACATAATTTTGCGTGCTAATTTTTTTTATTTAGTATTAAATTATACTTTTGCACGTATTTTAATATTCAAAAAGTGGATTACAAAGTTCAGTTCAGAGGATTAGCAGAGGGGAAGCATCATTTTGAATATAATATAAATGATACGTTCTTTGAAGCATTTGCCGAAAGTGAAATAAAAAAAGGCAAACTTTTTGTTACGGTTGATTTATTAAAACGCTCAACCGGAATGGAAGTTGATTTTAATATTTCGGGCTTTGTTGTTATTCAATGCGACAGATGTTTAGACGAGTTTGACAAACAAATTGAATATACCGGCAAGTTGTTTTTTGAATACGGCAACGAAACCGAAGAAGTATCGGATGAGTTAACTGTTTTGTCCCATGGCGAAAATTATTTGAACTTAGATAAATATATTTATGAGTTTATAAATTTAAGTTTACCGATTCAAAAAATTCATCCCGATGACAAAAACGGAAACTCAACTTGTAATGTTGAAATGCTTAAAAAGTTAAATAAGTATATAATAAATAATCAAAAGGACGAGATAGAAGAAGATCCCCGTTGGGATAAACTGAGAGATTTAATTAATTAATTTATTTTTAAAAGCGATTGAAAAATGGCACATCCAAAGCACAAAACATCAAAACAAAGAAGAAATAAAAGAAGAACACATTATAAAGCTGTTGCACCAACAGTAGCACAGTGTTCAAATTGCGGTTCAGCTGTTAAATATCACCATGTATGTCCCGAATGTGGATTTTATCGTGGTAAATTAGCTATCGACAAAGAAGTTACAGCATAAGCAGCCATAGAATTTAACTTATTATTATGAGAATAGGTGTTGATATAATGGGTGGTGATTTTGCCCCTAAAGCAGCTGTTTTAGGAGCAATAAAAGTATATAACGAATTACCCGCCGATATCAAACTGGTTTTAATAGGAAACAAAAAACAGATTATTGACATTCTTAACAAAGAAGGTGTTGACGAATCCGGTTTTGAGATTGTCCATGCCGATCAAGTAATTGAAATGGGCGATCATCCTGCCAAAGCATTTACCGCTAAACCAAACTCAAGCATTGCTGTGGGTTTTGGTTTATTACACAAAAAAATGATTGACGGTTTTGCCAGTGCAGGAAATACCGGAGCTATGCTTGTTGGAACAATGTACACTATTAAAGCTATTCCCGGTGTTATCAGACCTTGTATCTCATCTGAAATGCCACAACTTAACGGTAAACACTCTATTATTCTCGATGTGGGTATCAACCCCGATTGTAAACCCGATGTTCTTTATCAATACGGAGTAATGGGGTCGGTGTATGCACAAAATGTATATGGAATAGAAAAACCAAAAGTAGCACTGCTGAATATCGGTTCCGAAGAACAAAAAGGTAATCTTATTGTAAAAAGCACTTACGACTTAATGCAAGGCTCAAAAGATTTTAACTTTATTGGTAATGTAGAAGGACATCAATTATTCGGTAATTGTCCTGCCGATGTTGTAGTTTGCGATGGATTTACCGGAAATGTTGTTCTTAAAGAAGCCGAAGGTTTTTATCGTATCATTAAAAGCCGGAAAATTAACGACGACTTTTTTGAAAACTTCAATTTTGAACATTACGGAGGAACACCGGTATTGGGTGTAAATTCTACCGTTATTATAGGACACGGAGCATCAAATGCAAAAGCCGTTAAGTCAATGATTCTTAAAACAAAGAATGTAATTGAAGCAAAAATATCTGAAAAATTAATAGAAATTTATCAATAATGTCAAAAATTAAAGCGGTTATAACAGGCGTGGGAGCTTATCTTCCCGATTATATTCTCGACAACCACGAGTTAAGCACAATGGTTGATACATCTGACGAGTGGATAATGACACGAGTAGGTATTAAAGAGAGAAGAATTTTAAAAGAACCCGGTGAAGGTTCTTCGTTTATGGGTGAAAAAGCAGTAAAACAACTATTAAAAAAAACCGGCATTACACCCGATGAAGTTGATTTATTGATTTGTGCCACTGTTACTCCCGATATGCCTTTTCCTGCTACTGCCAGTATTATTGCCGATAAAGTAGGCATAAAAAATGCTTTCCATTTTGATATTAATGCAGGTTGTTCAGGTTTTATTGCTGCATTAACTACTGCATCAAAATTTGTTGAATCGGGACAATATAAAAAAGTAGTTGTAGTGGGAGCCGAAAAAATGTCGTCAATTACCGATTATACCGACAGAACTACTTGCCCGTTGTTTGGCGATGCCGGAACGGCAGTTATGTTGGAACCAACCACAGGTGATTACGGAATAAGAGATTTTATAGTAAGAGCCGACGGTGAAGGACGTAAATATCTTTACATGAAAGCAGGTGGTTCATGTATGCCGGCTTCTCATGAGTCTGTTGATAAACGATTACATTTTATCTATCAAGAAGGACAAACCGTATTTAAAAATGCCGTTTCTCGTATGGCTGATGTGTCGGTTGAAATAATGGAACGTAATAATTTAACAGCTGAAGATTTAGCTTATTTGGTTCCTCATCAAGCAAATTTACGTATTATTGATGCTACTGCACGCCGCATGAAACTTGACCCTGAGAAGGTAATGATAAATATTGAACGTTACGGAAATACTACAAGTGCAACTATTCCGTTATGTTTATGGGAATGGGAAAGTAAACTTAAAAAAGGAGACAATCTTATACTTTCTGCTTTTGGTGCCGGATTTACTTGGGGTTCTATTTATATTAAATGGGGCTACGACGGCGATAAAGTTGCTAAAAAATAAATTTTAATATATACCGCCATGGCTAAAACATTTGATACTGAACAAAAACAAATTAATATTATTGGTGCCGGAACAGGCATTACCGGAGATGTTAATTGCTCGGGAGACATCAGAATCGACGGAACTTTAACAGGAAACTTAAATGTTCAAGGTAAAGTTGTTATTGGTGTTACCGGAAAAGTAAAAGGAGAAATAACTTGTAAAAATTCCGAAGTAGAAGGTAAAATAGAAGGTAAAATCAGTGTTACCGAATTATTATCGTTAAAAACTTCGTCCTCAGTTCTTGGTGATATTAAAACATCAAAATTAGCTATCGAACCCGGTGCTACATTTACCGGTAATTGCAGTATGAACAATTCAACATCAAACTCATTTATTCCGCCTAAAACGGATGACAAGAAAAAATAACAATAATAATAAAGAGAAAGATTATCTGAAAAATTATGCCAAGTATTCGGGGCTTGCCTTTGAAATGCTTGGCATAATTTTTTTAGGAACTTTTGCAGGAAAAAAAATCGACGAAAAAACGGCTTCCGATTTCCCGCTTTGGACATTAATTCTTTCGATTTTTTCAATAGGAGTAGCATTGTATGTTGTTATCAGAAGTGTATTAAACAATAAATAATATGAAACA